>JALVRI010000136.1 GCA_027031325.1 Desulfobacteraceae bacterium | reverse complement strand
GATTGAATCCTTCCGGATAATACGCGCCTACCGGTGAAAGGATTATGAAAAAGCGATAGGTATGGGAAGCCCGGACGCCCAGGAACGGATCGGTGGCTATAATAGTGGGACGAATATAAAGCGAAGTTCCGTGGGCCGCCGGAACCCAGTCTTTTTCAAGCTTGATCAGCTCCTTCAATGCGTCCAGGGCAAAGTCTTCATCAATGGCCGGAATGCAAAGTTTGCGGCACGAGTAATTCAAGCGCTTGAAGTTTTCCCGGGGCCTGAAGAGCTGGATCCCTCCCTTGCCGGTGCGATAAGCCTTGAGCCCCTCGAATACTCCCTGGCCATAGTGCAATACCATGGTCGCCGGATCCATGGACAATGGGCCGTAAGGCTCTATGCGCGGATTATACCAGCCCTTGTCCGGGGCGTAGTCCATGTTGAACATGTGGTCGCTGAAAATGGTACCGAAACCCAATTTGTCATCTTCCGGTTTGGTCTTGCGCTGATCTGCCAGGGTGATGGTAAGTTGCATTGTTTCCTCCAGGTTATTACTTATCATTGGCGTCGATGGTTTAGAGGCTGCATGGATCCAAGCATTGGCCCTGCCGGGAGCAAGCACCCGCTACGGGTCGCGGGCAGCATCTGTCCGCCCTGCCAGGCAAACGGCCATGTCCATCTGATGGAAAATACCATCGGCAGCCGCCGGGTTTTCAATTTCTTGTAAATAAATCCGTCCACTTACAAGGATGGTCGGTGACAACAGCCGCCCCCCCAGGCTCCGGCCCTGATCGTCGAAGGCAACACCATGGACCCAGACGAAAGGGGCTTTTTGCCTCAAGGTCATGCCGCCGTGGCAAGCCGCCAGCTCAAACAGTCCTTCTTCGGTACCGGTGACGTACACCTGCTGGCGATGGTCGAAGGTACCTGTGGTCAGCTTGCTGAGCACACCCGAAATCCAGAAAATTCCTCCAACCAGTTTATATTGGTGGACGAGACCTTCCAGAGCCTCAACCAAGTCCGAGGCGGCCGGCAAGGGTCCCATCAAAATACGTCCTGACTTCGATTCGACCAAGGCCATGATTCTCCTCCGTTCCTTGGAGGCTGAACCTAAGTTAGCATAGAAATCAATGAAATCAAGGTATAAAACCGCTTCAAGGGCCGGGGACGTATCGGAGGTGGGCTCCGAAATCGATCGCCAGGGCCAGGCAACACGCTACAGCCGGTGTCAGGAACCAGGCCATCAGGATCTGCTTCAGGGTCCCGGCGCTGACAGTGTTCACCCCCTTGACCAGGCCTACTCCCAGTACGGCCCCGATCACGGCCTGGGAGGTGGAGACGGGCACCCCCAGGTGGGTATACAAATGAACCGTTGCCGCCAGGGCCAGGACAACCACCAGGGCTGAAAAAGGATCCAGGCGCACCAGCTTTTTGCCCACCGTCTCCATCACCGGACGGCTGAAAGTAATAATGCCAAGGGCAATTGCAAGCCCGCCGATGGCGGCCGCCTGGAGGGTGTCGAGCAGGCCGGCGCCCACAAAGACGGCCGTTACATTGGCCACGTTGTTGGCTCCCAGGGCGTAAGCACCGTAGGCACCGGCTATCAGCATTGACCAGCGCAGAATCATGTCCGCCTGGAAAATATTAATGGGCAGCCGGTTGTAAAAATATCCCAACCCCCGATACAGCACCAACGCACAAAACGCACCTCCAACGGGGGTTCCAATCCAGCAGGCAGCCACCTTGCCAAGCCCGCCCAGGTTCAACTGGCCGTTCAACATGCCGATGCCGGCGATCGCCCCCACCACGGCCTGGGAAGTCGATACGGGCAGGCCGAAAAAGGTCATGCTGGTCACGGTCAAGGCTGCGGCCACCGAAATAACCACTGCCTGCTGGAGGTTCATGCTGGTAAGTCCCTTGAGGGTATCTATTCCGTAACGGCCGGATACCACGGCTCCCACGACTACGAAAACCGCGGCCACGGCGGCAGCCGTGCCGAAACGGACCATCCTGGACGAAACGGCCGTGCCGAAGACATTGGCCGCATCGTTGGCCCCCAGGGACCAGCC
>JALVRI010000135.1 GCA_027031325.1 Desulfobacteraceae bacterium | reverse complement strand
CCTCCAACACGAAAAAAATTGTTGGACGAAGCCGCTATGCGGCAGACAGGCAGCGTCCCCGAGTCCGATCATTGGTTTAAATTTACTGTAATGTTTCTCTGTTTCCTGTAACAGGAAGAGATGTGGTCTGGCAACTTTTTTGCCATCTTATCAATTCCATTCAGGGAGGTTACAGTGAATACCAACATGCCCGATGACCCCACCTTTGCCCGTTACTACCGTAAACACCAGCAACACCTGAAGCTCAAGGGGCTGCAGCCCAAGACCGTTGAGGCCTATTCCAGGGCCATCAGGCGGATTGGCAATTACTTTGGAGGCCGAATCGACGATCTGAACTCCGATCAACTCCTCAAGTATTTTTCCGATCTGCTTGAGCACCATTCATGGAGTACGGTCAAGCTGGATCTCTATGGGTTGAAATTTTTCTATACTCATGTGCTGAACACGCCCTGGCAGGAGGTGAAGCTTGTCAAGCCGCCCAAGACCAGCCGTATCCCGGACATCCTTTCTGTTGAGGAGGTGCACCGGCTGGTGGCGGCAACCGACCGGTTGAGCTACAAGGTATTTTTCTTCACCCTGTACAGCCTGGGATTGCGCCTGGGCGAAGGTATCAGGCTGACCGTGGCCGATATCGATGCCAAAGCCATGCGTGTCCATGTTCGCCATGCCAAAGGCAACAAGGACAGGCTGGTTCCCCTGCCGGTCAACACCCTGCATGTGCTCAGAAACTTCTGGCGCGTGCACCAACACCCGCGGTTTCTTTTCCCCAGCAGGAAGCGAGGGGTGAATAACGCCCCCCTGGTCGATGTGCCCCTGGACAGAAGCGGTATCCAGTGCGCAATGAAGGCCGTGGTGACCCAGCTCGGCATAAAAAAAAATTTCATGCCATTCCCTGCGCCACAGTTATGCCACCCATCTGCTGGAAGCCGGGGTTGACCTGGTCGAACTGCAGCAGATTCTCGGCCATGTCTCCATCCTGACCACTTCCCGCTACACCCACCTGACCACCACAACCGGCAACAACCTGCGCCGGGCCATCAATACACTGATTGGCGATTTCTCTCTGACCTGGGGAGGTGTCAAATGATACTGCTCTCCGGAATTATCAGCCAGTTCAAGGATTCTTTTTTCAAGCTCTACAAAAATACAATTCTGCCAAGCCACAGAAAAGCGCTTGCGGTTATGGAGCACTGTCGGCAGAGCCATGGCCCCTATATGCTCGCCCAATGTGAGTGTGGCCTCCAGACCTATATCCCCCATTCCTGCGGGCACCGCAGTTGTCCGCATTGCCAGAATCACGAAAACGACCAGTGGATCAGCAACCAGCTGGACAAACGGTTGCCGGCCAGGTATTTCCTGCTCACCTTTACTCTGCCGGCTCAGCTTAGAAAACTGGCCGGGAATCATCAAAAAATCATCTATTCCCTGATGTTTGCCTGTGTCCAGGAGACTCTCAAGACTTTTGCCAAAAATGACAAGCAGCTTGGGGGTGCGGCAGGGTTCACTACGGTCCTGCATACCCATTCAAGGGCTCTTGATTATCATCCCCATATCCATGTGGTCATGCCCGCGGCAACCATCAACCTGAAAACAGGGCTCTGGCGGGTCAAGGACAACGGATATCTCTTCAACCACAAGGCCCTGGCCAAAGTCTTCCGGGCAAAACTGCTGCAGGCCGTGGTCGAGCATGGCCTGCGTGTGCCCAAAAACTGTCCCGGGGACTGGGTGGTTGACTGCAAAGATGTGGGCAACGGCGACAAGGCCATCGTCTACCTGGGCAGGTATCTCTATCGGGGTGTCATCCGTGAGGAAGATATCCTGAAAAATGCAAATGGGATGATCACCTTCCGGTATCTTCACGCCAAAACCAGGACATGGAGGACCAGGACCGTTACCGGGGAGAATTTTCTCTACCTGCTCATGCAGCACGTCTTACCCAGGGGGTTCCGCAAGACCCGCAGTTACGGGTTTCTGCATCCGTGCAGTAAAAAGCTGATCCGCTTTCTCCAGATGGTGCTGAGGGTTACACCTGCCGGGAGGTTCAGAAATCCAC
>JALVRI010000134.1 GCA_027031325.1 Desulfobacteraceae bacterium | reverse complement strand
CCGATCCTGGAGGTAACCTTCAAGACCACCAGTTGACGCCGCATGGCCTGGCGGACGTTCAAACCGGCCAAAGTGCGCTTTTCTGAAATCGCCATCATCTACGTCTCCGGGGCTTCCAAACGGCCCAGCAGATGGTTGAACAGGTCGGATATATATACAATACCGAGAATTTCATCGCCCTGGACAACGGGCAAGCGGCGAATATGCTTCTTTATCATCACATCCAGGACCATCATGATATGGGCATCCGGGCCAATGGTTTCGACCTCGCTGCTCATCAAATCACCCACCTGGACAGCGGCAATCCCGCGACAGGCCTCGGTAACCACTCCGTCAACATCGATGTCTTCCATGTTACCCCAGATGTGGATATGCTTGGGTCTCAAAAAGAGCAGGATATCGTACATCGAAATCATGCCGGCCAGCTTCCCGTCACTGTCCACCACAACCAGTCCGAAGACGCGCCGGCCCTTGCTGCCGGCCTTTTTAATCAACCCCACGGCCTCCGAGACACTTGCATCGGCCGCAATGGTTGGAAACTCAACCATCATTATATCCCTGGCTTTCACTCCCATCCCGCTTACCTCGTCGGTTGAAATTCGGCGGCCAAACGCCGTTTGAAACCGGAATCCCTGCTCCCGCCCAGGGTTTAGCCAAATACCCCCTGGCTCGGCCAGCCTTCCTTTGAGCATTAAACATACTTTATCTGTTTTGCTCAAGGATAATTTGAATTCTATTCATAAGCTGTATTTTGATCATTGTCCCATAAGCCACGGGCCGGGTGCAAAAATCCCTCTTAGCACCCGGCCCGTGGACTCCGCCGACTCCGGGCCGTCGCAGTAAAGCCGTTTTATAACTTTTATTTGAAATTGGGCAGCCGGCCGTTGCAGCAAAGATGTGAGGCCGAAGGCGGGCATTTGAAGTACACCATCCGGGTTTATTCCCTTTGGAGGCTGCGAAGATCTTTCAGCTTGTCTTCATACTCCTTCCTGTCGATTTCACCCCGGGCGAACCTTTGCTTGAGAATTTCAAGCGCGTCGGATCCGGTGTCGCTTCCCTTTCCAACCCGGCTGACCATCCTTGAAATCCAGACTATGGCCAGGATCAAGGCCGCCAGGACCAGGGACCAAAAAACCAACCCCATAAATCCACCACCGCCAAAGCCGTATCCCATCATGTGGCCGGGGCCCATATGCCACCTTACGTACCCCGGGCGGTCCCAAAACCTTGAGGCCTGCCACCAGCCGAGAAAAACGGCGGCTGCGATCAAAGTCACGACCAATATCAAAACGATTCGCTCTGTTTTCATCGTTCATAGCCTTCTTAATGGCCCGGAGTGTCGCCGGAAGCAACTTTCCAGGCGACACTCCTGCGGATTACTACCAGCAGTATCCCGGTCCCATCATGCCGGAGCCCGGACCATAGCCATGCCTGAAACCACGGCCCATACCGGCGGCAGGAGCATTCGGGACGACTTTTCTAACTTTCAGCCTGAAATCCAACCTGAGTTGAGCTAAATCCGCCCGGAGATTGCTTACTTCGCGCTGAAGGCGCTCAAGCTTGGCCTTGTCCGGGTTTTCCTTGGCCAGCTCACGGGCGATCTCGGCTCGCTTTTCAAAAATTTTTCTACGCAACGGGTCGGCATCCTTGAAGAATTCCTCTCTGAGGCGTTCAATCTCGGCCGCCTGCTGATCGGTCAGGGTGGCGGCCCAACCACCTGGCCGGCAGTATCCCATGTGAGATCCAGGCCCCATCCAAGCACCACCATAGTCATCAGAACCCCGCATGGGACCGTAACCCCACCCGTGGGCCAGTGCCAAGGTTCCAAAACCGATAATGAAAGTAAAAGCCAGACCGATTATCATTGTCTTCCTGATATTCCTGAGTCTTGGTTGCATGTTGTTTTCCTCCTCGCTTCAAATAATTGTTTTCTGTTTCTTGCCGGGCTCCAGGTGGCCAGTGCTGCCTGTCACTTTTCTTTTCAGCAACGGATATGCCAAACCGGCCGGACCTGACGGATAAGACTGATAACAATATGTATTTATTGTTTATTTTGATTTTTTGACAGGATTCTGAAACGAAAGAAAACTCCAAAAGGAAGGATTGGAAGAAAATGACGTGTAAAAAATATCCAGTTTTGGGACGTTGAAAACCCAAGCCGGGTAAAAATTACACACCACCAAGTGACAGGCTACCATCCTGCCCAAGCCGGCAGCATGATTCAAGCCCCATCGTCGGCCAAGCCGGCACCTCCAACTGCAAACGCCGTTTTCCACCCGCTGCAGGAAAAGGCGAATCTGTTCTCTTTGACTATTTGGCTTGCCCGGATCTTTTCTGAAAATCTTTAGGGTGGTAAGCTGTTGCTCAATCCTGATCAGGGGATGCTTTCCCCTTTCGACCGGTCTAGTATCCGGCGGACTTTTGTGCCCAAGGTTTTCATGGTCAGCGGTTTATACAACACGGCCCTCACGCCAAGGGCGCGGCTTTTTTCAGGGGAAATCTTTTCACTGTAACCGGTTAAGATTACTACCGGAAGTCCGGGACGCAGCGAAAGCACCAGGCGTGCCAGTTGGTCTCCCATCATCTTCGGCATGGTCATGTCGCTGATGAGCAGGTCGAAATCCCAGGGACGGTCTCTGAAGGCGGTCCAGGCTTCCTCGCTGTCATCAAAGGCTGTCACTTTGTATCCCAGTTTTTCCAGGATGGTCTTGGTCATCTCCACCAGGGAGGGCTCATCGTCGACAAGCAGGATGGACTCATGGCCTGTCGGAACTTCATCTTCTTCATATCGCCGATTATTTTCTTCCTTACTGCTGACCGGAAGTTGTACCCTGAAGACAGAGCCCCGCCCCGGCGCACTTTCAACCGTAATTCTTCCCCCGTGGGCGGTAACGATCCCGTGAGCAACAGCCAGCCCCATCCCGGTCCCTTTCCCCGGAGGCTTGGTGGTAAAAAAAGGATCAAAGATCCTGTCGAGCACCCCGGGGGCAATCCCGACACCCTGATCCTCTATCATCAGAGTAAGATACGATCCCGGAGCCAGGCCGTGTCCATCCACCGCGCTGGTATCATCAAGGGTCTGCTCAAAAACAGAAATTGACAACCGGCCTCCCCTTTCTTCCATGGCCTGAGCCGCGTTAGCACACAAGTTCATGATGACTTGCTGCAATTGGGCCGGATCTCCCAGCACCTTTGCCTGGCTGCCTATATGCACGTCAATCTCGATGCTGGTGGGCAGGGTGGGACGCAACAGCTTGAGGGACTCTTTGACCAGGCCGGCCATTCTGACCGGCACCATTTCAGGTTCGCTTTGGCGGCTGAAGGCAAGAATTTGATGTACCAGGTCCTTGGCCCTGATACCGGCCTCGATAATCTTGAGCAGGTTGTTGTATGCCTGGCTTTCCTTGTCGATAATTTTCAGCGAAAGCTCCGCATACCCGATTACGGCCGCCAGGATATTATTGAAATCATGTGCTATCCCCCCGGCCAGAGTACCAATGGTCTCCATTTTCTGGGCCTGGCGCAACCTGACTTCCAGGCGACGGCGTTCTTCTTGGGCCCTTTTCTGATCGCTGATATCCCGCAGGTTGACCACCATCCCACCTGCAGTGCCGTCCGGCTTGCGATACATGGCGGCACTGATTGCCAGATCCCGGATATCACCCTTTTTGGTAATCCGGCGTGATTCAAACTCGATGAAACCGCTCGGATTGGCATACAATTCACGGATAGCCTCCATGGTCTCGGCAAGGTTTTGCTCCGGCACATAATCTATCTTGCGGCCGACCAACTCTTCCATGGTCCATCCAAAAACCCTCGTGAAAGCTGAATTCAGATATCTCACCCGACCTTCGGTGTCGTAAACCACCATGGGGTCAGGAGCCGCCTGGAACACGGCGCGATGTTCATCTGCCTGGGCCTTCAGGGTAGACTCTGCCTGCCTGGCATCGGTCATATCCAGCAACAAGCCCGTCCAGTATATACTGCCGTCTTCCAGCTCCCGGGGCTTCAGCCTGCTCAGGACCCACTTGGTCTTACCGTCGGGCCTGACGATACGGAACTCCTGTTCCCATTCCATCCTCGTTGAAGCGGCCTTCCTGATACCGTCCACCACGGCCTGCCTGTCATCAGGATGGACCAAGTCCGCCAAGTGATTCAACTCATGGATTTTGAGGATCTTTTCGACCGGAAGACCGACGATTTCTTCTACGGCCGAATCTAAATACTTCAAATCCGTTTTTCCATCATGCCGATCAACCACCTGGTAGACACAGCCCGGTATCAAGGAGACCAGATCTTCAAAAACAGCCTTGCTTTCAGCAAGCTGCCTTGCAAGGCCTGCTTTGCGCATGACGGCAGAGATCATCTGGACCATCAAGAGTGCCAGGCCAATTCCCAACCCGGCCAAGCCCCAAACAAATGCCTGTTGAGGTATCGCCGTTGCTCCTGCCTGGCAGAAGCTTTTGTAATTGGAAGGTAATGAAATCGTTTGCAACAAAACCGAAAATACTGGCAACATCGCTCAAGCCCCGGGTGAGAAAACCTTCCGCCCTGAATACCCTGCCGGGTGGGAAGAAAACAGAAGCAACCCTTCTCGGTTTGGCCTTGTACGACCTGGTTGGAAAACGCCGTACCGCCTGGATTGAACTCGTATTGGAATAGGGCGGAATCAGATAAAATCAGAAGATTTGCGCTTCAGCCTGCGCCACTTGACAGTAACATGCTGATTATCAGAACAATATAACTGTCATATGTCAATACTAAAATTGTATGGTAACACCTGGCAGGATCCTGCCGGCACACCAAACCAGAGCTGAAAAGACTTTTGATACCAAAACAACCGGCCTTGAATCCGGCAAAAGCAGGAACCCGGAGGGGTTTAGGAAACAAAAAAGCCGCCCGGCAGACAACTTGACAGACGGCATTGGCAAAAGATTTTATTTGGTGATCCCAAGGGGATTCGAACCCCTGTTACCGGCGTGAGAGGCCGGCGTCCTAAACCGCTAGACGATGGGACCTTGGCAATGATGGCGACTACCTACTTTATCCGCGTCGGTTTTGTCAATGGTTATTTCGCTCCGGTCCTTTTCATGCGGGCACGACCGAGTCCTATTTTTCCCCGCAAGGCTTTCGTCCCTTGCGAAACCCGACAGCCAGATATAAAACCGGACCTACAAAGGGCACCATGGACACAAAGGCCCAGGCGGCTTTTTTTTCGATACCCCCGAAATCCTTGCGGGCGATATCGACAATGGCCCAACAGGTGAGCAAAAAGAAAAATATACCCCCCAAAATTATCCATTCAGCCGCTTTCATATTTACCCTTTCAGCAGGTCGGCAAGATCCAAAACCGTATCGACATAATAGGAGCTGTGATTGTAATGGTAAATAACCTTCGAAGCCCGGCGGCGGTCAAGACCGGATTTCCAGCCGTAATGTTTGAGGTAGGCGGCGATACTCTCGATGGCATCATGGTGGTCGAAAAGATCAATCCGGCCGTCGCCGTTACCATCCCGGCCAAAGGCCAAAATATTACTCGGCATGAACTGGGCCAAGCCGATGGCACCGGCATAAGAGCCCTTGATCTGAAGCGGGTCAATCCCCTGCTCAAAGGTATAGACCAGCAACGCCTTCAACTCGGTGTAGGCCCATCCGGCTTTGCGCCGGGCCTTTTTCCTGAAAAGCGGCCAACTGATCCTGACCGAAGCGGGCAGCCGTTTCCAGAGGTAACGCTGCGCCTTCTCGTCGGCCATGGCCGCCATGGTAGACAAGGTATTCAAAACCGACCTTTTGCCCAGGTAGCCACCAAGATGGGTTTCGATCAACAGGATCGAGGTGATCACCTCCGGTGACACCCCATAGCGCAGACGGGCGGATTCGAGCGGCCGTTTTTGGCGCCGCATGTAAGCACGGGCCTTGTTCACCCAGTAGTCATCCAGGTAGCGCTTGTAATCTATCCTGGCTTCGTCGTGCACGAAATAACGCGCCACCGCACCGGCATCGAGCCTTACCCGGCTGTCGCCATAAACCTGTTCGACTTTTTCGGCATCGAGCCCGTCGGCCTGCAAGCGCCTTTTGAGGGCATCGAAAAAACCGGTCTGACCGGCAAAGGCGATGGCAGATAACAGCAAGCTCGCTGCCAACAGGATCACACCCGCCTCAATATTCCGGAAGGACGTTTCCTTCATGCCTTCCCAATCTCCGAAGGATATTTTGAACCTTTAGGGCCGGTGAATTGCCCTGGTTGATAGGTGCAACATGACATGGTATGGTCTTGACTGTCAATTATGGATCACCGCCGCCAAAGGTTACCCATGCCCAAACAAGCCAAAAACATATTCGTTTGCCAAAACTGTGGATACAAAACCGGCAAATGGCTGGGACGCTGCCCGGACTGCGGAAAGTGGGATACCTTGGTTGAAGAAGTCACCGCAGCCGGCGGCCCCCGCAAAGGCCTTGCCGGAG
>JALVRI010000133.1 GCA_027031325.1 Desulfobacteraceae bacterium | reverse complement strand
CCGAAAATTTTCCCAAAAGCATCGGCCGGCTTCACGCTTTTCACGGTAACGTGGGCATTCTCATAAGGGCTTACAGCTATATCCTTTCCATGGGTCCCCTCTTGAAACAGGTCAGCCGGTACGCGGTGCTCAACGCCAATTATATAAAGGAAAGCCTCAAAGACGTATTTGATCTGCCCTATGATCAGCCCTGCATGCATGAATGCGTCTTTAGCGATAAAAAACAGCACGCTTACAAGGTGAGCACCCTGGACATGGCCAAGCGTTTGATAGACTACGGTTTCCATCCTCCGACCATCTACTTTCCGCTGGTGGTCAACGGGGCCATCATGATCGAACCCACCGAGTCGGAGACCAAGCAGACCCTGGACGGTTTTATCGCCGCCATGCGGGCCATTGCCGCCGAGGCTGCTGAAAACCGCGAGCTGCTGCTGGAGGCACCGGTCAACGCCAAGGTAAAACGGCTTGACGAAACCCTGGCGGCCCGTAAACCTTGTCTGAGCGGGTAGAATGATGCCCAGCCCAAACAGCAAGGTGGTCAGGGCAAAGGCCGGCTCAGGCCTGTCGCCGGCCTGGCTGCTGCAAGCAGGCCGTATGGAATACCGGGAGGCCCTGGAGCTTCAGCACCGGACCGTGGCCGCCCGGGCCGCCGGCCTGCTCGATCGCGACCTGGTTATCATCCTGGAGCACCCGCCTGTTTTCACCCTGGGCCGCCACGGAAACAGGAACAACCTGACCGTACCTGAAAATTTCCTGGCAGGGCGCGGGATAGAGATCGTCCAGGTGGAAAGGGGCGGAGACATAACCTACCACGGGCCGGGACAGCTGGTAGCCTATCCTGTCCTGTCCCTGGAAAAACTGGGCCTGGGAGTCGCCGATTACGTTTCAGCCCTGGAAAGAGTCATGGTGCAGACTGCGGCTTGCTGGGATATAGAGGCTTTCGGCAATCCGAAGGCCAGGGGTGTCTGGGTGGCAGGTCGCAAGCTGGGCAGTATCGGCATCAGCGTGCGCCGCAAGGTCGGTTTTCACGGCCTGGCCCTTAACGTCAATAACGATCTGGAGCCTTTTTCCTGGATCAACCCCTGCGGAATCCGGGGCTGCCGCATGACCAGCATGGCCCTGGAAACCGGCCGGCAGGTCGATATTCAGCAGGTACGCCAAGTGCTGGCAGACAACCTTGGCGGGGAGCTGGGAATGGATCTAAAACCCCTGTCGGGCCAACAGCTTGCTAGCATACTTTGAACCCGGATTATGCACTTCAAATGCCTGAAAAATTAATTTCATTGAATTATTGCATAAGCTTGCATTTATTTGTTTCCGGCCGTGCCTTCACCGGCAAGGTGAAGTTCAATCGGTGAAAAGTCTTCAGGCATTTGAAGCCGCAAGGGGCTCGCGATTTTACCGAATCTGCTTTGTTGGAGGGCAGTTGAAGTACTAGAGTACGTCTGCCTGCCCTCCGCCTCGCATCTTCGGCAAACTGGCGAGCTGCAAAATCCGTGTTGGAAGGGAGTCAAATGCCCATAAGCATCCGCAAACCAAGCTGGCTGAGAAAACGCCTGCCAAGCGGGCCGGAATATGAAAAAACCCGCGTCCTGATGGGCCGCAGCCGGTTGCACACCGTCTGCCAGGAAGCCAAGTGCCCCAACATCTTCGAGTGTTTTGCCAGGCACACGGCCACATTCCTGATCCTGGGGCAGCACTGTAGCCGCAACTGCTCCTTTTGCGCCGTCAAAAGCGGCGGTTGCGAACCGCCCGATCCTGACGAACCGGTCCGGCTGGCCCGGGCCGCCGCCAAGCTCAACCTGCGTTACGTGGTGATAACCTCGGTAACCCGGGACGACCTGGAAGACGGCGGGGCGGCCCATTTTGCCGCCTGCATCCAGGCTTTACGCCAGAAGATACCCGGTGTGCTGGTGGAAGTTTTGATTCCCGACTTCAAGGGCGACCAGCAAGCCCTGGAAACCGTTCTGGCCGCAAAACCTGAAGTATTAAACCACAACATCGAGACCGTGGCCCGTCTTTACCCGCTAGCAAGGCCCCAGGCAGACTACCGGCGGTCCCTGGA
>JALVRI010000132.1 GCA_027031325.1 Desulfobacteraceae bacterium | reverse complement strand
TTCCCTCGCCCCTTGGATTGTGGCATCCAGCACAACCTGCCTGGAAACTGCCACCAAGATGCGGGCATTCAATTTCAAACTGTTCAGCCTCCTGGAAACCATAAGCATCCACATCCCGCCCCTGCGTTGCCGGCCCGATAAAATTCCCATGATAGTCGATTTATATATAGATCAGTATATTGGACACAGGCCTGAGCTTAAAATCAAAAAGCCCGGATCTGAAATAATCGCAAAAATGGTGGAGTACAAATGGCCGGGCAACTTGAGGCAACTCCAGGAAGCCATCAAAACCGGCTTGACCAGGGGCTGGCAAGCAATGCTGAAGGAAATGGATAACTACCGACCCGGGAAAGTCACCGCCGCCACCGTGGATCTTCCCCTGGAGAAGCTGTCGGTTCTACCAAACCTGAACATAAAACGCGGCCGGCTGCTGGAAGAGCTGATGAGTACAGCCGATCTTGATAACATGGGCTTGATGGATCTGGTGGTAATCGAAGAGGCAATCGACCAGGCCGCTTCCAAAATCGATCTTCCCCCCTCTTTGAAAAAACCGCCTTCTTCCAAATAGGCCCGTTGCAAAGGGCCTCTTTCCGGTCCGGCGGCGAAGCCGGCTCCAAATTTCCAGCCAGTTAATAACCGCTTCAGCGAATGCTGTTGAGCCGTTCTTTGCGGCTGACGATTTCCAGGATCTTGATTCCGTACTTTTCGTTTTCCAATACCACCTGGCCGCGGGCGATAAGGGTATCGTTGACCAGGATATCTACCGGTTCACCTTCAAGCTGCTTCAAAGTAACAACCGAATCTTTTCCCAAGGCAAGCAGTTCATTGATCTTCTTTTTGGTCCGCCCCAATTCAACCGTAAGTTCCAGGGGAATATTAAGGATCAGGTCTAAGTTGTGTTCCGGCTCCTGTTTGTCCATCACCCGGTCCGCAGTTTCAGTCCGGCTGGATTCATTGTCCGGCACTTGCTGCTCTGCGGCCGGTTCGGCCTCGGTTTTGGCACCATCCTTCTTGACCCCGGCTTCCACTATAATGGTATGGTCCTGGTAGCTGAAAAGGAATTTATCAGTATCGATTATATTCAGGGCTTCCACCAAAAAATTGCGTCCCTTGGTTATGGAAGGCGGAGACAAAACACAGGAAAGACCGGCATCGATGAACTTGGACTTGAGATTACCACCGATTATGTTACTCAACTCGCGGATGACGTCGTTGATCTCTTCTTCGCTTTCTATTTCGTCTTCCTCGATCCCAAGCATGCTGGCAGTCATGATACGGGCAAAGTCATCGTTGACCTGGATATTGAAAAGGCCGTCGACGTCTCCGGCAAAGGTAACCGTTCCCACCGTCCTCTGGCCCTCGACAAATCCGGGCGGGATCTCCTTGATATGCTCAACCTCCATTGAAAGCATGGTAAAAAAGACATCGATCACGGAATTAATAACCGCCGTGCGGATATCGACCGAATTTATCTTGTCGCTTATCTCCTGGCTGGAAAGCTCTCCGGTCTCAGCCAGTTGCCCCCCTGCCCCTGCTTCTTCTTTGGCGGCCACGGACACCAGGATGTAATGCTCACCATGCTTGTATCCCATCTGCTGGACAGGTGCCGCCGTTGTGGGATCGATCCTGAAATCCGTTCCGCGGGTAATCGAGGGGGTGGAGATCACGCACGGCAAGCCGGCATTGACCATTTCCGTTTTCAAGTTGCCGGCCACAATGTTGGTCAGCTCCCCGAGAACGTCCTTGATCTCCTCCATGTCTTCGGTTTCGGTTCCCAGCATGGCGGAAGTTATGATCTTTGCAAAAGTCTTGCTGACGTGAATACTGAGGACTCCCACCACCTCGCCACCGAAAAAAACCGATCCCACCAGGCGGTCTTTTTCAAGGTCATCTTCGGCAACCTGCTCCACCGCATCGAGGGACATCTCGAGCATGGTCTCGAAAGTCTCAGTGATGGTGTCGCTGACCGACTGGGCAACGGCTTCTGTGGTAAATCTTTCCATGGCGGCAGAAATTAATTCTTAATTAGTGTCCCGGCATTCAACCCGGATTATGCACTTCAAAT
>JALVRI010000131.1:5157-6497 GCA_027031325.1 Desulfobacteraceae bacterium | reverse complement strand
TGGCGGTCTGAATCGCCAAGAAACCTTCCCGTTCCGAAGATCACCATGTAACCAGGATAATTTTCATCAAACCTGGTATATTCATCGTTCAACGGTTTTGCCATCTTGATCACGTCCGGCCGGGCGGTAATGGGCTGGCCGTTGGTGGAGAACAAGGGGGCCGGCACATCGCCGTCGGAATAATCGATCACACCGTTGGTGTTTGCATCCACCCCATAGGCAACTCCCCATTTGGTATAATCTTCATCGGTAAGGTCGAACTTCCACAAGTTGCCCTTGAGATCACCGGCATAGGCGTAATCGGCCTTCCGGTCATTATTGACATCAACGATAACCGCTGTCGAAAGTCCGTTGTCCCCCCCAACACCGGTGTCTATCTTGCGCAGCACTGTACCGGTGCTGACATCAAGGATGTAGAGCATCGCGTGACCATTCTGGCTGTTGTATCCGTTTCCGAAAACCACGATGTTCCGGAAAGTTCCGCTCGGTGCATTGGCCTCGACTATGTATCCCTTGCTGAAACTGTATCCCAGGTCGGGATCGGCTTCGTCGATTTCATCCACCACCCCGTCACCGTCGTCGTCCGCCGAGTTGTTGACCAGGGGCATGTCCGGATCGGGATACTCCCACATGATCATATCTTTGACAGAGCTCTCGCTGCTTGAAGATGTTATCTCGTCAACATTGAAAGTATCCACCAGGCTGTCTCCGCTGCGCTGACGGCTGCGGATATTGAGGCAATAGTAGCCCTTGCCTCCCTTGCCCAGCCCTCCGACGAGGTAAGTCTTGCGGACGGTCGCACTTTCCTTTACTTCGCCTACGGTGACGGTGGAGTCCACGTAAAATCTGTGTTCGTAATTCAAGTCAGCCAGGTAATGGAGATTTTCGATTACCAGATTAGGTATGTAGGCAAACCGTTCCTCCCCGGTCTGGGCATCGAAGGCATGCAGCATACCGTCATTGGCACCGGCGAATATGGTCCCGCCGATACTTTCTCCTGCCTCGTCGATCTGTCCGTCACCATCGTTATCTATTCCGTCGCTGTCAGAACCGGATATGTCACCGGTCAAGACCGGAGCCGAATGGACGATGTCTCCCAGCCGCTTTTCCCTCGGGCGCAAGCCTTCCACCTCATCTCCCCTCAAGTAGGTAACCAGGTCCTGGGCGGTTTTACCGGAAGGAAGGCCAACTGCCAAAAGAGCCTTCTGTTTTGCATTGAGGGAAGCATAGCGGAAAGGAATACCGGCTGTCGCCCCGGTTCCGTCGTAAGTTACGATCCTGCGGCTGTCGGCGCTGATGCTGGGCTCCTGGAGTTTGTCAGAAGCATTCCACAACATGTC
>JALVRI010000131.1:0-5057 GCA_027031325.1 Desulfobacteraceae bacterium | reverse complement strand
CATTGAGGGAAGCATAGCGGAAAGGAATACCGGCTGTCGCCCCGGTTCCGTCGTAAGTTACGATCCTGCGGCTGTCGGCGCTGATGCTGGGCTCCTGGAGTTTGTCAGAAGCATTCCACAACATGTCATCATCTGAATCGAGCACCTGTCCCGTATCAGGATCAAGCGGATAGGCCCTCAATTCGCCGACCCAGATGCCGGACAAATACCTTGCCTGGTAAATTACGCTGTTGCTACTGAGCTCTTCGCCGTTGACGGCCACCGCCGCACCCGAGGACGGCTCTCCGATGTCTGCGAAAATCGAGCTCATGGATGTAACCAGTTCCTGCGGTCTTTGGGCGGCAAAATAGAGGCCCCGGCCGTTTACGGAAGCATGCCACAAGTCGTCGATGGTAGTATCCGCATTTGCCCACGGTTGAGGCCAGTCCGGTTTGGGCGTCCGGCTGTCCAGAAAACAGGGATCATCTGCATAGCCCGGGTCATCATTTGTCCCGTCTCCGTCGATATCATCCACGTCGATGGTGCCATTCACGCCGAAAGAAAGGGTGTAGGTAACCATGTGCTGTTTGTTGTTGTCACGGTCACACCCTTTTTGGGGCACCATGTTATCCAGACTGGTGGAAAGGTCTTTTTCCCAGTAATACATGGCAATGTCTGCCAGGGTATTGGACCAGTTGTCCTCGTAAGGCTCACCGGTGTTGGCGTCGACGTTGCCGTAGCTTGCCGACAAACCACCGTTCCACAAACCGTCGGTCATGACAATTGCAAATGCCTTTTGACACTCGCCGCCTTCATCTGCGTCCCACCATGGAGCCGGTCCGAGATTGCCGCTGTCTGAGTCGGTATCATCGTAGTATCGACCGACATTTGCCAGCGCCTCGCGCAAGGGCGTGCCACCAGAGGATTGGTAGGCATAGAGGGCGTTGAGCAATTCTTCGGTATCGTCCTGATTGTGAACGATCAGGTTCGGATTTTCGAACATGACGGCATCCGCCCGGGTATAGTAACCCTCATCGCCATCGGTGTTGCGTTCGACCTCCACGTAACCTGTGGTTCCCTGGGCAAAATCGTAGGTTCCCAGTTCAACCCAGTCACCACAGCCGTCCGTACCACCCTGGCGCTGGTCCTTGAATACCACGTCAGAGCCCCCGTCGTGGACGATGGTAAAGTCCGCCTTGGCGTCACTGGAATTGAAACAAGGCCACCAGGCGTAAACCGTATACTGTCCGGCGACAGGGATATTGGGTGTCCACCTGGCCTTGGCGCCGATTGTAGAAGTCCTGGCATAATCACTCTGGTAGGCTGTGGAAGAGTCTTTCTGTTTCCATGTGCCGGACTGGGGTGAAAAACCCGAATCCCGGTTGTCGACTATTACACTGGCCGGCATGTCAAGCTTGACCGGGTTGACCGCCATTCTCGGGGCGTGGTCGTTGATACCGTAAAAACCGACCTGCATGTACTTCAACTGGCTCACCGTCTTGCCGACCACAGCCTTGGCCACGTGTTCACGGCGACGGTAATAAGAAACCCAGTTGACAAAATTCTGGAGGTCCTCCTTGTCGGTCTTAAATCTTTCGAAATTACCGTCCTCGTCGTACACAGCCGGCCGAATCCGGTCGATTTCCGTTTTATCGGAAACAGGGTCCAGATAAACTAGATCATTGTCTTCGATCCGGCCGTCAGCGTCCTGGTCCTCCACTCTGAAATACAGACGGCGGTCATTGTTGACATCGTTGGAATAGTCCAAATGGCCGTCGTTGTCACTGTCCTGCCAGGTAACCAGGTAGACTTTTTCATTGGAGTCCAGTTCTCCATCGGCATCGGTATCATCAAAAGTATAATAATGGGCATTGAGTACGTTGACCGTAGAATAGGCCGCAGCCGCAGCCGGAATAAAACGGACCGCATCGGCGCAATATTTGCTGTTTCCGGCCACCGTGGCGGCCAGGTGAACGTATTCATTGCCGCTTGCGGAAAAATACCAGGTACCGATGGTAACCCATTGCCCGGAATTTTGCTGCTGGTTGACTCCACCGGACGGCACGCCGGTCTCCAGGGTGCCGTTGTGAAAAACATCGTAGGTTACATTCGTCACACGGCTGCTTAGGCCTCGATAGATAACCTGGACGATGTAATTGCCGGCGGTTGTCAGGTTGGGTGTCCAGCGCGCCCAGGCGGTTCCGTCGTTGTTATTTGTGTACAGGTATTGATCATCGTCGCCGTAGGCATCGGCGTGGGTATACGAGGCCCAACCGTTGGATGAGGACGTAAAGCCGTCTGCCGTCTTGTTGTCCACCACCACCATGTCTACGATGGTATCGACGGTGAAGAAAACATCCCGCATGTCTATGGTGGTATCGGGAGTATGCTCCGTGTTTACCGTAATCGGGTTCGACCTGGGTGTATCCAGGTCCTGGTCCTGAAAATCGTACTTTGCGGTCGACACCCAAGGCAGGTAATTGGTTGCCGGGTCATAGTAAATCTTGTTGTACCCAAACCACTGCGAACGCCACTCCCGCCTCTGGTCGCTGGTCAAAGCATAACCTGGACCGTAATTATGATCAACGTAGGGAGAATAAGAAGAGTCCGGGAAAACGTAATAACTCCAATCATACAAGCCGTTTGATTGTTCGGTCATGAACTCCCAGTCCATGGAGCCCGAATCGTCGAGCACGAAGATCACCGAAGGTGCTCCGGGAGACACTTTGGTCTCCAAGGGGATATCGCTGATGTCGATGGCCCACCCCAGGGAAGGGACTATCACAAACAAGGCCATGACAATCAGAAAACATGCGTCAAACAACACATGAAACCTGTTTACGTTTCGGCCCGCTTTGGTATGTTGGTTCAGCATTTTCGGTTGCATGGGTGTTCTCCTTTTACTTGTAGACAAGACGGAAGCCCATCTCGTGCAGGACGGAACCGTCTTCCTGGTTGCTGAATGCGAAAACCGCCCAGTCATGGTATTGGGGCTCAGAAAGACTCAGGGAAAACCCGGTACTGGGACCCAGATAGGCGGTCGAAATGTACCCATTGGGACTGGCTTGATTGTCAAGCGAAAAGGGAATACAGTTATCGTACCCTCCAGCGGGATCGATATCCCAGTTGCTGATGTCGCTCATCTGGACCTGGCTGAAACTCTTACTGCTCACACCTTTCATGAAGTTGAAATACCTGTCCACCAAATTGTAAGGTCTGGCCTTTTCTTCACGTTTCAATAAGGCGGCACCTTCGTTGAGCATCGCCTCGGACCTGTAGAAATTCATATTGTAAACCCTGTCGTTACGGGCTACCTGCATTTCCACCGTACTGGTGTTGATAGAAGCCATCCCCAGAATCGTAACCGCCACCAGAACAAGGAGGGTGATAACCAAGGCGGCTCCGTCCTGGTTTTTCAATGCAGCGATAGTTTCCATTGCATACCTCATTGTCTTCTTTGCCGTCTTCAAAATTCCAAATGACCGATCAAGCAATACCGGCCGGTGAAACCCTCAGTTGTCGAGCACCTTGACAAATTCGAAGCGATGTGTCCTTGTTTGACCACCGTCGCCTTTCCAGCTGACCGTCATCGAAATCCTTTTGGCAGGCAGGGCCGGAGAGGTACCCATGTAATTTTCAAATATCTCCCAGCTAACGGTGTACCTGCCGAATTGACGTACAAAGTCAGGATTGTCCAGTTCCCCGACCCCGTCATCATCGAAAATACCATCAGGATCGGTAAGATCCGGATGATTGTAATCCAGGGCTGCCATGCGTTCCAGCATGGCTGACGCCACGCTTAGGTCTTCGCTGACATATTTGGCGGTATCAGTGGTCTTGATGGATTTTACCTGGATCGTACCCACCGCCAAAACACCGACTGTGAAGACGGCAATGGCCAGCATGAGCTCAAGCAGGCTGAATCCTTTATGACCTCCGGCAATCCTGAAAGTGCCATCAGTTGAGCTGGTTGAATTCATGGTCTACCCTCTGCAAATTAAAGATTGCGGCAAAACACCGTTCCGGTCATGAGCCTGCGCCTGAAACGGTCTTGAAAACCGTTGGGATTGGTATTGGGATCAGGCAGCACCCTGTGGCCGACAACATAGAACCCTGTATCGAGAGTCCCCTGGGTTTCCTCGCGTTGGCTTTCTCCCAATACCCAAATCTGGACCATCCTGATACTGTTGATGGACACCGGCGGATTGATAGTTCCGAAGGGACCATCTCCGGAAGAAATAATCCCATTATTATCACCATCATCATTGATATCGATGACACCATCGCCATTGGTATCCAGGTTGGTGTCGAGCAGCCCGTCGTTATTCGAGTCGATGGCCCAGATAAGATTGTTTCCGCCACCGATTGTATCCAGGACACCGTCTCCGTCGTCGTCGATGGCGTAAGCCAGGCCGACGGCCTGGATGCCCTCTGCCAACAGCTGAGTGCCGCCGCCATTGAAATTCAGCCCCATATCGTTGAAACCATCCCCCATGAAGTCATAGAGCCTGAAAACGGCGGTATCGGAATTTCCATCCAGGTCGAAATCCCCCTGGAGGCTTATGGACGGAAAACCATTGGTATCGGGGTTCCCGGACAGGTCAACCAATTCGACACTGGTTATGCCATTGCTGGCATTGGCTGAACCGGCCAGCCGGATATGGCGCTGGAGAATAAGCAATGTCCCCCTTACGTTCTGTTGAACATCGGCTATCAAACGCTGTTTAAGGTACGATCTCTGCTCAACTGAATAGGTGGCATATACCGCTCCCACCAGGATCAGAGAAACAAAAAGGGCCACCATCAATTCAAGGAGGGTGAATCCACCATTCTTTGCCGACCCTCCGGGTTGACTCCCACTATTTTTTGAAAAAAAGAAAGTGCTATTCATTCTGATCATCTCCAACTTGCGCTGCCCTGGCTCCAGGTACGCACACTCACACCACCTGAAGATGAAACCTGGATCCGGAATATACTTTGCCCGGTGGCGTTGGTGATAAACACCTGGCTTGAATTGGCAAGCCCCCTCCGGTTGAAGGTTACCTGGGGGGATGCGGCCACACCGTCGGGCCCGGTGG
>JALVRI010000130.1 GCA_027031325.1 Desulfobacteraceae bacterium | reverse complement strand
AAGCGCCCTTGAATCCAAATTTGCCCGGCGCTAGCCTGAGCGCGGCTGATTTATGGATCTGCGGCCGGGTGTGAGGTCACAAATCTTCCTGCTTGAAAACCTTATCCATGTATCCTTTTGGTATCATAAACGTTTTTAAACGACAACCTATTTATCCCATTATGAGTAATTCCGCACCGTTGGTCAATCATCAAGAAACTTTTTGGACGCACACCTCCAAACGTGGTATACCTGCGATAGAATCATTCCTCATACAAAAATGATGCCAGACATTATCAGAATGAACTTTTAAACTGCGGGTGACGAATTATCGACAGCATGCAAAAAAGGCCATCAAAAACACTGACCCTGATAACAACCCACCTCAATGCCGATTTTGATGCCCTGGCATCACTTCTGGCCGCCCAGAAGCTATATCGCGACGCTCTGGTGGTATTTCCGGGCTCCCAGGAAAGAAGTCTGCGCAACTTTTTTATCGACTCGGTGGTCTATCTTTTCAATCTGGCCGAGATCAGGAATATCGATTTCGAAAAGGTGGGACGCCTCGTATTGGTAGATACGCGCAACCCTGATCGTCTCGGCAACCTGGCCGGACTTCTGGCAAACAAGGACCTGGAAATCCATATCTACGACCATCATCCCCCCAAGCCGAACGATATCCGGGGACGGTTCGAAGTTTACCGTCAGGTGGGAGCGACAGCCACGATCCTGACAGGACTGATCCGGGAACGCCAAATTCACTTATCGGCTGAAGAAGCAACGATTCTCTGCCTTGGAATATACGAGGATACCGGGGCCTTCACTTTCAATTCCACCACGGCCGAAGACCTGCAGGCGGCGGCCTTCCTGCTTTCCAGGGGAGCAAACCTGAACGTCATAGCCAACCTGATGGCGCGCGAATTCAGCCCTGAGCAAATCGGCTTTTTGAACGACCTGATCCAGGCGGCCACCCACCACATGATAAACGGTGTCGAAGTTATCATAACCAAGACCAGCTACGATACCTATCTGCCGGACTACGCTTTCCTCGTCCATAAGATGGTCAAAATGGAGGGAATCGACAATCTGTTTGCCATCACCCTGATGGAAAACAAGGTTTACGTGGTGGCCAGAAGCCGCTCCGGAGAAATCGACGTGGGGGCCGTGACTTCTGAATTGGGCGGCGGCGGACATCGGCATGCCGCTTCGGCTACCATAAGGGAACAAACCCTGGCCCAAGTCGAACAAACCCTGCTCGGCATTCTCCATCGCCGGGTAAGATCACGGCGCAGGGCGCGCCATCTCATGTCCCAGCCACCAATCACCATCGGGGCCGACAAGACCTGCCGCCAGGCCCAGCAGCTTTTGAGAAGATATAACATCAACGCCCTGCTGGTGGTTGATCCTGAAAGCGGGAACAGCGCCTTGAAAGGCTATATCACCCGCCAAGTGGTGGAAAAGGCCATTTACCATCACTTGGGCGACGTTGTGGTATCGGAGTACATGGACACGGAGATGATCGTCGCTGAACCGGACGACGATCTGGAAACCATCCAGGAAAAAATCATCGCCCGCAAACAGCGCATCCTGCCGGTCGTTGACGGCGACAAGCTGGTCGGGGTCATCACCCGCACCGACCTGCTCGACATCCTGGTTCGCCAGACCAGACTCCACAATGGTCGTTTCCCGGATCCCGATCGGCCCACCATCCATGCCAGAACCCGTAACGTGGCCAATTTCCTCCAGGAAAGACTGAGCGCCAGAATAATAAGACTGCTCGAACAAGCAGGACAAATCGCAGAACAACTCGGTTTTCAGGCTTATGTCGTGGGTGGATTCGTGCGGGACCTTTTTCTTTATCATTCCAACGAGGACGTGGACCTGGTGATAGAAGGCGACGGGATCGAATTTGCCAGAGCCCTTGCCAAGACTGCCGGCGCCCGCCTCCACACCCATGCCAAGTTCGCAACCGCGGTGGTTACTTTTGAAGACGGTTTCAAGATCGACATTGCCACGGCACGGCTGGAATACTACCGCTCGCCGGCCGCTTTGCCCGACGTCGAGATGAGTTCCATCAAGCTGGATCTGTTTCGGCGCGACTTTACCATCAACACCTTGGCCATCGCCCTGAACCCGGACAAATTCGGCCGTCTGATAGATTTTTTTGCAGCCCAGAAGGATCTCAAAGACGGCGTCATCCGGGTTCTGCACAACATGAGCTTCGTGGAAGACCCAACCCGCGTCTTCAGGGCCATCAGATTCGAACAGCGTTTCGGCTTCACCATCGGCAAGCTCACGGCCAACCTTATTGAAAACGCCGTCCGAATGAACTTTTTCAAACGTCTGTCCGGAAAGAGGGTATTGACCGAACTGCGCCTGATCCTCCAGGAGCCCGACCCTTTGCCGGCCATCAAACGCATGGACGACTACAAATTGCTCAGGGTCATTCACGAGGACATATCTTTCAACAAGTCGACGGCGGCCCTGCTGACGGCGGTAAAACACGTGCTGGCCTGGCACGAACTGCTGTTTTTCGACACCGACTACCAACCCTGGCGGATCTACTTCATGGCCTTGATAAAAGGATTGTCTCTGGGCCGGACCATCACCCTATGCAAAAGGCTGGAAATTCCTCCCGGCCTGACCCGCCTTTTCGGCATCCAGAGGCTCGATGCCGAAAAATGCGCCCTATGGTTGGATCGGAACAAAGACGCCCGGCCCAGCGCGATCTTCCATCGCCTGAACAAATTCGACCTTGAACCGAGATTGTACATGATGGCCTGTTGCCAGAGCCGTCACGGGCAAAAAGCCGTCTCCGCCTTCTGCACCTCCTACAAGCATCTGCGACCGGCAATCACCGGTAAAGACCTTATCGCCATGGGGCTGGAGCCCGGCCCTGCTTTTCGAAAAATCCTGGACCGGATACGCGATGCCAAGCTCAACGGAAAGGTAAAAACAGTCCAGGAGGAAAAAGAGCTGGCCCGCCAATTGGCAACTCGCTACGCCGGGAGCTGAGATGGGATCTGGATCCGGTTTGAATCCACGGTCAGGCTTTCGGCCCGTATCCCGGCCCATGCAAAAGATAATTTTCTTGATCTCATTTTCGAAAACGATTAGCTTTTTTTGGTTCAGCATTAACTTCGAGCCAATGTTGAACCCGGATTTTGCAGCTGGCGAGTTTACCGAAGATGCTTTGTTGTCGGGCAGTTGAAGTGCATAATCCGGGTTGAAAGTTTGTTTACAGGAGCAGGAAATGAACGCCAAAAAAAGGATCTTGAGTGGAATGCGGCCCACCGGGCCCTTGCATCTGGGCAATTTTCACGGCGCCCTGGCCAACTGGATCGCCATGCAGGACGAATTCGAGTGTTTTTTCTTTATTGCCGACTGGCACGCCCTGACCAGTGATTACGAAGATACCAGCAGCATCGCCGGCTACGTTGAACAAATGGTCATCGACTGGCTGAGTGTAGGGCTTTCTCCTGAAAAATGCACCCTTTTCGTTCAGTCAAAGGTTCCCGAACACGCGGAACTATATCTGCTGCTGTCGATGATCACACCGGTTCCCTGGCTTGAACGCAATCCTACCTACAAGGACCAGATGGTCCAGTTGAAAAACAAGGATTTGTCGACCTTCGGGTTCCTGGGATACCCGGTTCTGCAGGCCGCCGACATCATAATCTACAAGGCCCGGGGTGTGCCTGTAGGTATCGACCAGGTTCCTCATGTTGAAATAACAAGAGAAATCGCCAGGAGATTCAATAACTTATACGGTGAGGTCTTTCCGGAACCGGAAGCCATCCTGACCGAAACACCCAAGATTCTGGGCCTTGATCGCCGCAAGATGAGCAAAAGTTACCACAATGCCATCTATCTTGCCGACAGCCCCCCGGATGTGCGGCGCAAGGTCATGCAGATGATCACCGATCCACAGCGCAAGCGTCGCAACGATCCCGGCGACCCCGAGATATGTAACGTATTTTCTTTCCACAAGATGTATTCCGACAAGCAGGTTATCGAAAACTGCGCGCGTCAATGTCAAAGCGCGGAAATAGGTTGTGTGGAGTGCAAGCAGCTTATGTGCGAGGGCTTGTTGCGCACCCTGGAACCGATTCACGCAAAACAACAATATTACCGCCAGAACCCGGAACTGGTTAAACAAATAATCGAGCAGGGAAGTTCCAAGGCCCGCAAGGTGGCCCGCCAAACCATGGACCAGGTGCGCCGGGCAATCAGAATCGATTATTGATCAGCATTTCTCAAAGGGCACAATTTGGGCAATCATGCGCGAGACCTACCAGGTAAAGCTGGAAAACATCTTCGAAGGGCCAATGGACCTTCTGGTTCACCTGATCAAGAAGAATGAAGTCGATATCTACGACATCCCGATCGCCCTTATCACCGATCAGTACCTCCAGTACCTGGAATGGATGAAGATGATGAACATCGACTTTGCCGGCGAATTCCTGGTGATGGCGGCAACCCTGGCCCAGATCAAGTCACGCATGCTGCTGCCTACCCATGGCCACGAAGACGATGAAGAAGATCCCCGCATGGAAATCGCCCGGCCCCTGATCGAATACATTCAGATGAAAACCGCCGCCGAGGTACTTGCCAGACGCAACCTGCTGGGAGACAAGACCTTCACCCGGGCCGTGACCGGATCGGCTGACGTTTGCACCGGCGAACCGGAGCTGGCCCAGGTAGGACTGTTCGAGCTGATCGACGCCTTCCAGCGAATTCTCAAGAAAACTTCCGGCAGTCATACTGTGGACCTGACAACAGAGCCCTTGTCGGTCAAGGAACGAATGAATCAACTGCTTGCTGTACTGGAGGAGAAAGGGTCGGTCACTTTTGAAAAGCTCTTCGACCAGGCACCGTCGAAGATGGAAATCATAGTCACCTTTCTGGCGTTGCTGGAACTGATCAAGATGAACCTGGCGCGGGTGGTTCAAAGCATGCCCAGCGGGATCATAAGGGTTTTTTACCTCTGATAGCGCGGCAAGAACATGAAAGAACTTCAAAACATAATAGAGTGTCTCCTGTTTGTTTCCGACACTCCTGTTTCGATGGAAAAATTCAAGGCGGTTATCGAAGACGCGACGGCCGGCCAAATTGGCGAAGCTCTCAAAAAACTCGAAGAAGAATACCGCAACCGCCAAGGAGGCTTCCAATTGCACCAAGTGGCCGGGGGCTGGCAGTTACGAACCTCGGCCCGCTACAACGAATATGTAAAAAAGTTCCTCAAGCCGGCACCGGTCAGGCTCAGCAAGGCCGCACTGGAAACCCTGGCCATCGTGGCCTACAAGCAGCCGATCATCAGAGCCGATATCGAGCAGATCAGGGGTGTCGACTGCGGCGGTGTACTGCGAATGCTGCTGGAACGCAAGTTGATCAAAGTCCTGGGCCGCAGAGAAATTCCGGGCCGCCCTTTGATTTACGCCACCACCAAACATTTTTTGGAAATGTTCGAATTGAAAGATCTCAAGGATCTTCCGTCCCCAAAAGAAATCGCCGAACTTAGCGACGGGCTGGCAGGACCGGAAACTGCCCTGGAAGATCAGGTGGAAACTGAAGCGGGGCGTGATTTACCTGAAAAAGCGACCCCGGAACACTCCGGGCAGGAGAATCCCGACAGTAACCGGGAACAGAGCCAGGCAACCGGACAGGTTCAAACCGGACAATCCGCAAGCGTTGCGCCAAACCCCGATCCCCGGCGGGACCCAAAAAATTCTTGACTTGTCCAAAGGTAACCAACTATATCAGCTAGTCTAAAATGGGCGGTTAACTCAGTGGGAGAGTGCCACCTTCACACGGTGGAAGTCACTGGTTCAAATCCAGTACCGCCTACCAGCCGGCAAGCAGGCCCCGGGCTATCCATGCGGGGCCTTTTTTTTAGCAGATATCCATCTTTCCTCCGGCGAAACCGGTTGACCATTTATCCTTTCAACTGGTATTTTCCTCTGGTTGTCATCCCGGGTCGATTTAAGCCGGGATGGCGGCGGGGCCAATAGATCCGGCCCCAACGCAGCATGGAATCATCCCCGTTGCCCTGGAGAATCTTAAATTCCTGGTAACCATAACACATAGTTTGCAAGGTTTTTTAGATGGTTGGTTCCAGATCCCGTAAACAATTTCCCAAACCGGCCCCCTGCCTGGCGGTGCTCGGCACGGGATCGGACGTGGGCAAGAGCGTTCTGGCAACCGGGCTGTGCCGCATCTTCGCAAACCGGGGACTGCGGGTCGCCCCTTTCAAGGCTCAAAACATGTCGAACAACTCGGGGGTGACCCCTGAGGGCCTTGAGATGGGAAGGGCCCAGATAGTCCAGGCCGAAGCTGCCCGGACGGTTCCCCAGGTGGACATGAACCCGGTGTTGCTGAAACCAACAAGTGAAGTCGGCAGCCAGGTGATCGTGCTTGGCAAGGTCGCCGGCAACCGCAAGGCCAGCCAGTATTACAAGGAAAAGGAACGGCTCTTTTCCATCGCCTGCAAGTGCCTGGACCGGCTCAGGCGGGATTTCGACCTGGTGATTATTGAAGGTGCCGGTTCATGCGCCGAAATCAACCT
>JALVRI010000129.1 GCA_027031325.1 Desulfobacteraceae bacterium | reverse complement strand
GGGGTCAACAATCCCAGGTGCATGGGAAAACGGTTTTTTACCTGGAGGGGGCCCTTGGGGCGGGCCGACGCAACGGTTCCACCTCCCCAGGCAAGCAGGAAGGCAACAGTTGCCCAAACAACAAACCCAAACCTGATCCTGCTATCCGACATCAGCGCCTTGCCCCTGGAGTTCCGTTATTGTCGCAGGCAAATAGTACAAGCTATTGCCTTATAACACAACGGGCGGTCAATTGCATTCAAGCAATACATAATTTTTAACGCGCCGACAATCATAACGGGCAGAAAACAAATTCAACCTCAAAAAGTGCTTGACAACCATATCCGCCCTTGTTACCTGACTTCAAACAGGAAAGAGAAGCTTATGCTTAACATCATCATCCTCGACCTTATCAGCATTATAATTATTCTCGTAGTCGGTATTCTTATCGGCTACAGGGAAGCGGGGATGGTAATGGCTTAAAATAGACCCATATTAAAAAGCAAAATCCGTTATCAGCCCCGCCGGGCCGATAACGGATTTTTTTTGCCGCTCATCACAAAAAAGGACAAAATATGCAAAGCGACACCATTAAAAACGGCCACCAACGGGCTCCTCACCGCTTTTTGCTGGAGGGCTGCGGTTATACGGAAATTTCCGGTTCCATCGAGACTGTGGCCCCGGCTCATGGCCTCGATGCTATCGTCCCGACTCCCAACTGCGATAAGATCATGCCAGGTATGTTAATGGCGGATGCAAGGTTCGACCCGCCGGCCATCGTAGTAAGCGGAGGTCCGATGCCGGCCGGCGACCATCCCTTGGAATCCGGCCGGGAGACGCTCGGCCCGGCAGGTTGCGACTCCCCAAATTACCCGGAGCTACCTTGGATGCTATGCCACCATGGTATCTTCGGCCGACAAGGGGTAATGATAGCACCCCGAAATTCAAAGATGGAGTAAACAATGAAACGAACCGGCGCACAAATCCTGATGGATGTTTTGAGGGAAGAGAATGTCGATGTTATCTTCGGCTACCCCGGCGGGGCGGTGATCGACATTTATGACGAGCTGGAGCGGAGCAACATCCGCCACATTCTCGTCCGCCACGAACAGGGGGCGGTGCATGCCGCCGACGGCTATGCCCGTGTTTCGGGCAAGGTGGGTGTATGCTTCGCCACCTCCGGTCCCGGTGCCACCAATACTGTCACCGGAGTGGCAACGGCTTACTGCGATTCGATCCCCCTGGTGGTGATCACCGGGCAGGTGCCCACCCACCTGATCGGCAACGATGCATTCCAGGAGGTCGATATCGTCGGTATCACCAGGCCCTGCACGAAACACAACTACCTGGTGACCCGAATCGAGGATCTGGCCCGCATCCTCAAGGAAGCCTTTCATATCGCCCGTTCCGGAAGACCTGGGCCGGTGCTGGTGGACATTCCCAAGGATATTGCAGCCGCCTCAACCGAGTACACACCCCTGGGACAAGTCAAGATACGTTCCTACCAGCCCAATTACCAGCCCCACAAGATGCAATTGAAACGGGCCGCCGAACTGATCCGGACGGCGAAAAAACCCCTCATTCTGGCAGGAGGCGGTGTGGGATTGTCAAAAGCTTGGGAGCATCTTACCACCCTTGCCCGCACATGGCAGATACCAGTGACAACCACCTTGATGGGGTTGGGTGTCTTCCCCGGTTCAGACCCCCTTTGGCTGGGCATGATCGGGATGCACGGCACCTACCGGGCAAACATGGCCGCCGGCAACTGTGACCTGATGATCGCCGTCGGAGTAAGATTCGACGACCGGGTCACCGGGAAAACGGATTGTTTCGCATCCCAGGCCAAAATAATCCATATCGACATCGACCCCACCTCCATCCGCAAGAATGTGGCCGTCACCGTCCCGGTGGTCGGAGACTGCCGTATCAGCTTGGAAAAGCTCAACCAATTGCTGGGGCAAATCGATCCGGATCAAATCGCAAAGGATCGGGAACCCTGGTTTGAGCAGATCGAGAAGTGGCGCCAGGCCTACAAGATGGCCTATGAGCGTAACGGCCGGATAAAGCCCCAGTTTGTGATCGAAGTCCTATCCGAGTTAACTTCCGGCCA
>JALVRI010000128.1 GCA_027031325.1 Desulfobacteraceae bacterium | reverse complement strand
AAAAGGAGCTCAAAAAGCTCAAGCTCAAAGTCGACCAAACCCTGGGCATCACGGCCGACAAGGCAAAACCGAAAAAAAGCGGCAAGTAGCCACCTGCCAGGCAAAAAAGCCGGGAAACCAAGATTGACAAACCGCCGCTTTTTTCAGGCTGCCATGAGCTGGGCCACGGCCTTTTCCAGACCGTCGATGGTCAGCTCGAACATGGGGAAGATCCGGCCGATGGCAACTATGGTCTGGGTGTAGTTCCAGCGTTGGCGGGGAACCGGGTTGAGCCATACACTGTGGCGGAAGGTTTGGGCGATGAACTGGAGGCACTCGATGCTGCGCCGGCCGCTGCGTTCATGGATGTAGATGGAACCGTCTGTGGCCATCAGCTCGTAAGGGGCCATGCTGGCGTCGCCGACCACGATGAAACGTGTGTCGGGGTCCATCCCGGCAAACTGGTCGATGCGAAGCGGTTTTTTGTAGCGGGTGGGATCTTCCCAGAGGGTATCGTAAATGGTGTTGTGGAAAAAGTAGGTCTTGAGTTCCTTGAACTGGGCCCTGGCGTAATCGAAGATGGTCTGGACCACCGGAATATAAGGGTCCATGGACCAGCCGCCGTTGTCAATGGCCAGGATCACTTTTAGCCGGTCCCGCAGGCTGCGATCGAAAACAATCTCGATCTCGCCGGCGTTTTTCATGGTCTGGTAGATGGTCTTGTCGATATTCACCTGGTCCTTGGGACCCTCGGGCCGCATGTGGCGCAGGCGCTTGAGGGCCTCGCCCACCATGGACTGGGTCAGGGGGCCGCTGAGGGAGTAATCCTTGTAACGTCTCTCCATGGCCACCTTGACCGCCGACTTGTTGCGCGAAACCCCGCCCACGCGCATGCCGCCGGGATGAAACCCCGAGTGGCCCACCGGTGAGGTGCCGCCGGTGCCTATCCAGCGGCTGCCTCCGTCATGGCGCTCGGTCTGCTCCTTGAGACGCTCCTTGAAGTACTCGAGCAGCTCTTCCGGGGTCATCTTTTGCAACTCGGATTCATCCATCCCCAGGACATCGGACAGGACCTTGGGATCCCTGAGCCATTCTTCCAGCATGGCCCGGGCTATCTCGTCCAGCACCAGGTCATCGGCATCGGGCATTTCGGCGCCCTCGAAATGGTGGGCGAAAACCTGGTCGTAGAGATCGAAGTAGCGTTCACTTTTGACCAGAATGCTGCGGGCGGCAATGTAAAAATCGTCCAGGGTGAGAATCAGCCCCTTTTGCATGGCCCGGTGGAGGGTCAAAAAGGCCGTCGGGCTCACCGGAATCCCGTTGTCCCTCAGCTGGTAGAAAAATTCAACGAACACGGCAAGTCTCCCCGTTCATGCTCAGATCAGCCGGCGGCGGCTGATGAAGTTGCCGGCCCGCTGGTAGTCCTGGCTCTTTTTGAACAACACCCCCAAAAACGGAAGCTTGCCCTTGGCAAGGCTCTTGGGCTTGAAGTCGGGATCGGCCTGGAGGGCCCTGATCCAGTTGATCAGCTCGCGGGTGGCCGGCCGCTTTTCGATCCCGTCTATTTCCCGCAGGCGATAGAAAGCGGCAATGGCATTTTCGGCCAGGGACTCGCTCAGGTCCGGGAAATGGACCTTGATTATCCTGCGCATCATCTTGGGGTCCGGGAAGGCGATGTGGTGAAAGTTGCAGCGGCCCAGGAAGGGATCGGAAAGATCCTTCTTGGCGTTGGAGGTTATGATGATCACCGGACGGTGCTTGGCCCGGACGGTCTTGTCGATCTCGATGATATCGAATTCCATCTGGTCGAGCACATCGAGCATGTCATCCTGGAAGTCGGTGTCGGCCTTGTCGATCTCGTCGATCAACAGGACGCAGCGCACCTCGGAGACAAAGGCCTGGCCTATCTTGCCCATCCGGATATAGTCCTCGATGTTGCTCACGTCACGTTTTGAATCCCCGAAGCGGCTGTCATTCAGGCGGGTAAGGGTATCGTACTGGTAGAGGGCGTCGACCAGCTTCATGCTCGACTTTACATTCAAGACTATCAGGGGCATTTCCAGGCTCTCGGCAATGGCGTGGGCCAGCATGGTCTTGCCGGTTCCAGGCTC
>JALVRI010000127.1 GCA_027031325.1 Desulfobacteraceae bacterium | reverse complement strand
GAAAGGGTGCTCGAGTTGCTTGCCGATACCCGGCAGACTTCCCTGGAATGGATCAGACCCGATGACGGCCGTCAGTTCAGGGAGGTGGTGGAAAAGGTTGTTTCAGAAAACTACCTGCCCTTGTTTCGGGCTGAAGATACAGAGCGGCGCCTGCAGGCCCTGGAAAAGTTCAAGATTCTCTGTGCGGTCCAGCGGGGCCCGTACGGTGTGGAGCGACTGAATAGCCTGGCCGAAACAGTGGCCCTGGCAAAAGGTTTTATCCCCGCCAGGTATCTGGATACCTGGCCCTGGTATCCCGGCCGGCCTGTCATGATCCTGCAAAACGATTATCGCCAGCAGTTGTTCAACGGTGATACCGGCGTAGCGGTCCTTGATGTCCGGGGCGGACGCATCGACTTTAGTGTCGCCTTTCCGGCTCCCGGAGGGCAGGTCAGACGGATCGCAGCCCACAGGCTGCCTGGTTTGCAGACCGTTTTTGCTGCCACAATTCATCGCAGCCAGGGATCGGAGTACGACAAGGTCCTGATAGTTCTTCCAAACAGGGACAATCCTTTGCTTACCCGCGAGTTGCTCTATACGGCTGTTACCCGCGCCCGCTCCGGGGTGGTGGTTTGGGCCGAAGAGTCGATCCTGGCCGGGGCGGTCAGGCGACAGATGCACAGGGCTTCGGGACTTGAGGCCATTGTCTGGTCCCGGCGTCAAAAAAATATGAAAGGACAAGAAGAACATGCGTACGATCATCAAGGGTAGCGGCCGTTTCCTTCCACCAAGAAAGATCAGCAACCACGACCTTTCCCGTTGGATGGAGACCTCCGACCAATGGATTAGGCAACGCACAGGGATAGAAGAAAGATACTGGGTCACGCAAGAAGGCCGTACCGGCTCATCGGACCTGGGGCTGGAGGCCTCCCGCCTTGCCCTGGAAAAAGCGGGCTGGACGCCTGGAGACCTGGATTTGATCATTTTTGCGACCCTAAGCCCGGATTATTTTTTCCCGGGCTCAGGTTGCCTGTTGCAAGCCAAGCTCGGGCTGAATTCTATCCCGGCCCTTGATATAAGGCAGCAATGTACCGGTTTTCTTTACGGCTTGGCAACGGCGGATGCTTACATTCGCAGCGGCTTGGCAACCAGGATTCTGCTTGTAGGAGCCGAAGTGCACAGCACGGGCCTGGACGTTTCCACCCGGGGAAGGGACGTGGCGGTTATTTTCGGAGACGGGGCCGCCGCCGTTTGCCTCGAGGGGGAGAGTACCACCGAGCAGGTAGGGGTTCTTGCCGTCAGCCTCCATGCCGACGGTTCAATGGCCGAAAGCCTGATGACCGAGGCTCCGGCTTCATGCTGCAACCCCAGGATAGATGAGCAAATGCTGCGCCAGGGCAGGCATTACCCCCGGATGGACGGCCGCAACATTTTCAAGCTGGCGGTCAGGCGGCTACCCGAGGTGGCCGGTGAGGTTCTGGCCAAAGCAGGCCTCGAGGCCAGGGACGTGGACCTTTTCATACCCCATCAGGCAAACCTGAGGATAAACCAGGCTTTCGAAAAGGCCATGGGCCTTGATTCCCAAAAGGTCTTCAACAACATTCAAAAATACGGCAATACCACGGCCGCCAGCATCCCCCTGGCCCTGGACGAGGCCCTGGAAGAGGGACTGATCGGACCGGGCGCCATCGTCATGTTTTTAGGGCTGGGGTCCGGTCTTACTTGGGGCGCGGTGCTTTACCGCTTTCAGCCCTGATCAGCTGAACAGGCGTTGCAGGTGAACCCTGACCAGAGGATCGTCATAATCGAGTTCCCGGTCAGGGTTTGCGTTTTTGGCGGCCATTGTTTTTCTTATTTCTCCCGCCACGGTCTTGCCAAGCTGGACACCAAACTGATCGAAGGGATTTATACCCCATAAATATCCTTCCATGATGGTGCGTGCTTCGTAAAAAGCCAGCAAGCTGCCCAGGGATGAGGGCCTTAAATTTTCAAGGACAATCAGGGAGCTTGGGCGGTTTCCCGGAAAATGACGGGCGGGATCCTGGGGTGCAGGCTTGCCGACGGCCAGGGCGGTCGCCTGGGCAAGAAGATTGGCCCACAACTCCTGATGA
>JALVRI010000126.1 GCA_027031325.1 Desulfobacteraceae bacterium | reverse complement strand
CCCGTTGCCAGGAATCCATAAAGATGTTAGTTGCTAGCCATGAAGGTTTCAACCTCAAATCAGATGTGCTTCAATCAGGACCAGATAGATGTCGTCAACCTGGCTGCCGACATGGCCGAAGAGCTGGTCGGCAACTATTACAAAATTTCTCCGAGCCAGTGGCGAAACCACAAGTACGACATCAAGACTTTGAAGGATCTGGAACCCGAGGAAATCATCAACGGTCCGTTTGCCCAAATCGTAAGATATCAGGGAAGCCCCAGAGATTCCGCCCTGGGTTCGGAAAGGTATGATTTTTACAAGGTGTGCCTTCAAGACCACACTATCTTGAATACACTCACCAACAATCCCAAGCTCGAACTCCTGCCTTTCTGCCTTTACGTTATTGTTCACGAACTTATTCACATAGTCCGTTTCAGCCGTTTTATGCAAAATTTTGAAGCTACGAGCAACGAAAAGCTCCAGGAAGAAAGGCGGGTTCACGGCCACACGTTGGCTGTCTTGCGTTCGGTAAAAATGAAAGGCTTGGACCAGGTAATAGCCTTTTTCGCAAGCTGGCACAAGCCCATCGACGGGTTATCAAAACCTTGACACCGCCCTCCTGTCTGCCCCCCCGTTATACCGGCTTGGAAACATCATGCCAAAAATTGAACAAGCCGGGTTGACAACGCAAAATCCCACACTATATTTATCCAGATTTGCAACCGAAGGTACGGTTAAGGTTACATTTTCTTAACGTTACGCAGGGGAGGTCTTGGGAAAATGCCCATTTATGAGTACCAATGCACTCAATGTGGTAAGATAGAGGAAGCTTTCCAGAAAATTTCAGATGCCCCGCTGACCACATGCAAACATTGCTCGGGCAAACTCCATAAGCTCATTTCGCAAAGCACCTTCCACCTCAAAGGTTCAGGCTGGTATGTAACCGACTACGCCCGTAAAACCAAGACAGGGAAAACCGAACCAAAAGATGGTGCTCCGGCAGGCGAATCTAAGTCTCACAACAGCGAGTCCAAGAGTAAAGATTAAAGATTGACAGCCCGATCTTGAACCGGCTGGCATAACCCGCAACCGGGGTTTCAACCCCGGGACGCCAGTGCAAGCCTGTCGCGGAGACTGGATTTTCGCTTATGATTACGTGCTTATGAATGATTTCAGGTTGAACGAAAGGGGGTGACGCCTTACCCCAGAGCATGCTCAAACCAAATTAGATCAAGGTGCATTCCTTTTGAGATTACAATTTGGATTTATTTGATTTCACACTGAAAAAGGGAGACTAGACCAATGAAACTGAGACCATTGCAGGATCGAATCTTGGTACAAAGGGTTGAGGAAGAGACCAAGACCAAAGGCGGGATTATTATTCCTGACACGGCCAAGGAGAAACCGGCCGAAGGTAAGGTAATCGCCGTTGGAAACGGCAAAGTAGCCGATGACGGAAAAAGAACACCCCTGGAAATCAAGGCCGGCGACCGGGTACTGTTCAGCAAATACGCCGGAACCGAGGTCAAGATCGAAGGGGAAGAATACTTGATCATGCGTGAAGACGACGTGTTGGGTGTTATCGAATAAAACGAAAATATTTTGCACATTCATATTTGAGGGAGGAGTTGAGCAATGACCGCTAAAATCATCAAATACGACATGAAAGCCCGCGAGGCAATGCTGCGCGGAGTTCAAACCCTGGCAGACGCAGTGGTTGTCACCCTGGGTCCCAAGGGTCGTAATGTTGTAATCGACAAATCATGGGGATCCCCCACTGTCACTAAAGACGGCGTAACGGTTGCCAAGGAGATCGAGCTGGAAGACAAGTTCGAGAACATGGGCGCCCAGATGGTCAAGGAAGTCGCCAGCAAGACCAGCGATATGGCCGGCGACGGAACCACCACCGCCACAGTCCTGGCCCGGGCCATCTACGAAGAAGGCCAAAAGCTGGTTGCCGCCGGCAACAATCCCATGTCCATCAAACGCGGTATTGATAAAGCCGTGGAAGTGGCCGTCAAAGAACTCCAAAAGATGAGCAAGCCGACCAAAGACCAGCGTGAAATAGCCCAGGTCGGTACCATCTCTGCCAACAACGACGCAACAAT
>JALVRI010000125.1 GCA_027031325.1 Desulfobacteraceae bacterium | reverse complement strand
TTGATGGCCCTGGAGCCGGCCGACAGGTTCAACCGCATCAAGGATCGCCTGGTCAACCTGCTGGTGATTGCCATCGGCCAAAAACGCTTGGTGGGCCGGTCCAGGGAGAGAAGCTCCGGCGTAATGCACGCCCTGATTTTCTGGGGGTTTTGCGTCCTGTTGATCCGCAGCCTGATGCTTTACGGGGAAGGTTTCCAAGAAGGTTTCCAGCTTCCGGTCTTCGGCCATCCTAACCTGCCGGGCTACCTCTACCTGCTGCTAAAAGACGTCATGGAAGGTGTCGTCCTGGCGATGGTACTTTACGCCATCTACCGCCGGGTCGTGGTCAAGCCCAAGAGGCTGCACAATTCCTTCGAGGCCTACCTGGTGCTGGTGATGATCGCCACCTTGATGGTATCGGATCTTCTCTACGACGCCGCCCGTTGCAACCTGGTCAACCTCTACCAGGCGAAAGATATCCATTACCTGGACAACCCGGCTTACGGTTCCGAGTTCGGCTGGACACCGGTGGCCGCCCTGGCCGCCTCCCTGGTGGGCGGACTCGGCCAGACCACCCTGGCGGGGCTGATGCAAGCCATGTTCTGGCTGCACGTCACCACCCAGCTTGTCTTCCTTAACATCCTGCCGCTGGGCAAGCACTTTCACGTCATCACGGCCCTGCCGAATGTCTTTTTCAAGAGCCTCGACTATCCCCACGACAAGCCGAAGTTGCTCGATCTAGAGGACGAGGAGGCCTGGGAGAACGAGACCCTCGGCCTCAACCACATCCACCAGCTTAGCTGGAAGCAGGGCCTCGATCTTTACACCTGTACCGAGTGCGGCCGTTGCAAGGACGTCTGTCCCGCCTATGTCACCGACAAGCCGCTCAACCTCTTCGAGTTCAACGACCATCTCAAGCATGAACTGCTGGACCGGGCGGACAATATCATCGAGCGCGCCGGGCTGGTGAAGCGGCTTGATCAATGCCGGAACCAGGAAGAAGCCGACAAGCTCAAGGAAAAGATAACCCAGCTCAACAGCGATAAGCAGCTTGTGGGGGACGTGATCGCCGAAGACACCCTCTGGTCCTGTACCACCTGCCGGGCCTGCGAGGAGGTATGCCCGGTCACCATCGAACACGTGCCCCGCATAATCGCCATGCGCCAGGGGCAGGTGCTGATGGCCGAAGCCTATCCCAAGGAGCTCAACCCGGCCCTCAAGGGCCTGGAGCGTAACGGCAATCCCTGGGGCATCGGCTACGACAAGCGCGCCGACTGGGCCGAGGGGCTGGGGGTAAAGACCATGGCCGAGGATTCCGACGTTGAGTACCTTTTCTGGGTCGGATGCGCCGGATCTTTCGATGACCGTTCCAAGAAGGTTTCCAAGGCCCTGGTGCAGATCCTCCAGAAAGCCGGGGTGAGCTTTGCCATTCTGGGCACGGAAGAAAAGTGCACCGGGGATTTTGCCCGCAAGGTCGGCAACGAGATGCTCTACCAGATGATGGCCCAGGAAAACATCGAGATCCTCAACAACTACGGGGTGAAGAAGATCATCACCGCCTGTCCCCACTGCCTGAACACCCTCAAGCACGAGTATCCCCAGATGGGCGGCAATTACGAGGTGTTTCACCACAGCGAGTTTATCGCCGGTCTGGTAAACCAGGGCCGGATCAGGTTGAAACCATCTGTCCCCGGAGCCCTGACCTACCACGATCCATGCTATCTTGGAAGGTACAACAACGTTTTCGGCCGGCCCCGCGAAATCCTCGAGGCCCTTTCGCGCGACGGATTCCGGGAGCTTGAACGCTGTGGCAGGGAAAGTTTTTGCTGCGGAGCAGGAGGCGGCCGAATGTGGATGGAAGAAAACATCGGCAAGCGGATCAACCTGGAGCGTACCGAAGAGATCGTACGCCGACAGGTAAGCAAGGTCGCCGTTGGTTGCCCATTCTGCCTGACCATGATCGAAGACGGAATGAAAGAGCTCGAAAAAGAAGAAGAGATCAAGACCCTGGATATCGCCGAGCTTGTACTCCAAAGCTTGGCCTGATCAAGCAAAATACCCGATTGTTTCCCAAAAAGGCCGGAGTGCCGCCCAGAGGCATTCCGGCCTTCGTC
>JALVRI010000124.1 GCA_027031325.1 Desulfobacteraceae bacterium | reverse complement strand
CAAGCTTGATGGCCGTATCCAGGGCCGCCCTCTGAACCCCGGTTTGGCCACCCGACAAAATCCTGTGAATCATGTTTGCATCTTTTCTTTTGGCAGGTCTCTATCAACCTGGCAATAGCAGAATTCCTGGCCATTATCCACCCCAAAACATCCTCCCGACACTGCCGTCTGGAAAGCAATATGCCATTTCCCGGGGAGCATTTCGACCAACCCCAGGCGCTGCTCGCGGCCCGTGTCCCTGATACCAATAAAACCGCCCTTCGGTCCAACCTGCCAATATATTATTGATATACTTTACAATCTGAAAAATTACTGATATGGTTTTTGCAATGTATCCGGTAGCAAGGACTGTCCGCAGCATAAAGATCGGTCATTGCGAGCCGATACCAAGCTGTAACGGCACTAACCAAGGAGCGCAAAAGACGAGATGAAAAGCAACATTATCTTCCTGGAAAACATCGAGTGGTTCGACGATACCGGCCGCGAGCTGGTTCACCGGGTTCCTGAAAAAGGCTCGGGTGACATCAAGTGGGGAGCCCAGCTTACTGTGCGCGAAAGCCAGGTGGCCGTCTTCTTTTACAAAGGAAAGGCGGTTGAAGCCTTCGGCCCCGGACGCCACAGCCTGAAAACCGGCAACATACCTATCCTTACCAAGATCGCCAGCCTGCCCTGGGCACTGAACAGCCCCCTGCGGGCCGAAATATACTTCGTCAACATGAAGGTTTTCACCGGCCTCAAGTGGGGCACGCGCGATCCGGTTGCCTTCAAGGACTCCCAGTTAGGCCTGGTCAGACTTAGAGCCTACGGGGTATTCAACATGCAGGTTGTCCAGCCGGTGCTTTTCATCAACTCCATGGTAGGAACCCAGGGAATAATGTCCACCGAGGCGGTCGATGATTATCTCAACCAGGTAATCGTGTCGCGCTTCAACGATTTCATGGGCGAAAGCATAGATTCGTTGCTGGATCTTCCGGCCCGGTACGACGAGTTCTCCGAGGCCTTGGCTAAAAGGATCCAGAAAGACTTCAGCCGCTTCGGCCTGGGCCTTGACCATCTCTACGTAAGCTCCATCACTCCTCCACCCGAAGTCCAGAAAGCCATCGACGACCGCAGCCGGATGGGAGTTTTCCAGGACATGAACAAGCTGATGCAGATGAAAGCCGCCATGGCCATGGAAAAGGCAGCTGCAACCGAGGGCAGCGGGGCCGGGATGGGAGCCGGAATGGGCCTGATGATGCCCGCCATGTTCGCCCAGTACTTTGCCGCAGCCGGAAAGCCCCAGCCGGGACAATCCGACCAGACCCAACAGTGCCCCGAATGCCGGCAGCAGATTCCCTTGAACGCCAGGTTCTGCCCCATGTGCGGCCACCAGCAGGTAGTCTTTGAAAAGTGCTCCAATTGCGGCAAGAACCTCAGTCCCAACGCCAAGTTCTGTTCGCGTTGCGGCCACCGGATCCAGCAAAGCCAAACCCATGCCAAGTGCGCCAGGTGCGGGGCCGAAAACCTGGCCGATGCCAAGTTCTGTACCGAGTGCGGGGAGGCTCTGTCCTGATGGTAAGATTGATCAAAGGGGGGCTTACCGAAGTGCGTACTCCTCGCCGGTACAGCCAAATGGCCGTCAGCCTTAAACATCCGGCAGGCCGGGCATGACCAAGCCATGGCAGCTTTCATCGTCGAACATCAATGCCCCCAGTGCGGGGCACCGGCCCAGCTCGAGGAAACGGATCGTCTCATCCGCTGTCCCTATTGCCGGGTTGGTTCCTACCTGACTACGCCGGGACACTTCCGCTACCTTCTTCCCAGCCGGGCGCCTGAAAAAACAGACCTGATCTGGTTCCCGTACTGGCGCCTGAAGGGAATGCTTTTCACCTGCACCCCGTCCGGCATAGAAGATCGTTTCGTCGACGTAAGCTACCAGGCTATTTCAATGCCAGGCGTTCCACCTTCTCTCGGCTTTCGCAGCCAGACCCAGAGATTGCGCTTCGCCCTGCCCGAAAACTGCAGTGGAACCTTGCTCCAGCCAAGCATGAAACCCCGGGAATCACTTCAACTGGCCCTCTCCCAGTTCAGCGGCCCGCCAAAAAGACTCCTGCACCG
>JALVRI010000123.1 GCA_027031325.1 Desulfobacteraceae bacterium | reverse complement strand
CTGAGGGGCACCCTTATCTCCAGGATGGAATCATCGGCCAGGGTCAAGACCCGCTGGCCGGGTGAAACGAACTGGTCCTTTTCAAGACGCACAAACTCGATCCGGCCCGTAAAGGGGGCTGTCACCCGGCACCTTTCCAGGCGGGCCGCGGTGGCCACTTTCCTGGCCCGGGCCGCAGCCAGGGCGCTCTTGGCTTCCTTGATCCGCATGGGAAAAAGGGCTACCGCCTGCTCCAACTGATCGGCCAGGTCGACCGCCGCATTGTATGCCTGCTCGGCCTGTTCTACTCCGCTGCGGGTTCCTACCTGGTTGGCCTCGAACAATTTCTTGGCCCGCAGGTATTCCGCCCGGGCCAGATCACGGTTCCGTTCGATGGTGACAAGGCGCTTTTTCTCCAGTTCAAACTGTTTTTCCAGTCTGGCCACGCTGGTTTCCCACCGGGCAACCGCGGCCCGGGCATCATCGTAAGCCGCCCGGTAGTCCCGCTCGTCGATGGCAAACAACAGTTCCCCCTTTGCAATGACGTTGCCTTCTTCCAAGCCGGGATTGATTCGGATCACGCGGCCGGAAACCTCGGGTGCGATATCAACCCTGTTGAGGGCCTCGGCCTGGCCGAAACCTTCAAGCCAGACCTGGGTGTCGACAGGCCTTACGCGTACGACTTCAACCGGCAGGGCCCTCTCGCTGGCCTTGACCTCCACCGGCGGCTTACGGGTTGCCACCAGCCAGGCCATTATGCCTGCCCCGGCGGCCAGAATCAGGGCGCAAACAACCACCCTGAAAGCAAGTCTCCTCCGGTTCGAATTTATCCGCGAATCCATCGCTTCTTGATTATCCATACCTTATTCAATCCGTAGAGAGTCGGCTTTAGAGCTTATTTTTGCCTGCTTTTTATCCGATTTATCTTCTGAGCTGGAGTCAGGATCCAGAAAAGTCCTGATTTTGGCCAGAACTTCACACCACTTGGCCGAAGTTTCAGGACCGACCATTTCCACCATCTCCACGAAGGCTGCCAGCATGTATTCCTCAACGCCATCGACAACCTCTTCGGCCTTGCTGGTCAGAGCCACGATGACCTTGCGCCGATCCTTTTTGCTCTGGCGCCGTAAAAAAACCCCTTTTTCCACCAGCCGGTCCACCATCGCCGAAACCGATGGTGGCGATACTCCCAGGTAAGCGGCAAGCTCGCTGATGGTGATCTCGCCCTTGCGGCGCACCGCCAGCAGGCAGCGGTGCTGGGCAGGTGACAGGTCGCTGAATGCCGCCGCCTGCTTGTTGCCGGCCAGGTACTCGATCTGGCTTTTGAGTATCCGTTCATGGACCAAGCGGCCATTGTTGAAAATAAACCTGGCCCGCCTTAAAATCTCTTCCTTCGAAAATTCCATGCCCACCTTTCAGTACCAGGGGTCCGGGCAAGCCACCTTTTGCCGGAACCGCATGTTTAATTCCACTAATATTTAGATTGGCTAAATATTAGAAAGACAAACTAAAAGTCAAGGCTTAATTTGCCGCCGGAAGATTCGGGATCGTGTACCTTGAAGTGGTCCTGATGGGTTTATTCAAAGGGAACCGGCCCCCTGGAAGGATCTTTCCCGTCCGGCGTAACCTGTGAAGCCACCTGCTTGCCGAACAGTTTGAGCAAATCGTCCAGGACCAGGTAACCGCAAGGAATGAGCAGAAGGGTGATCAGGGTGGCCAACATCACCCCGAAACCAAGGCTGACGGCCATGGGAACCAGGAAGCGGGCCTGGACACTGCGTTCCAGCAACATTGGGGAAAGACCTGCAAATGTGGTGATCGATGTGAGCAAGATAGCCCTGAAGCGCATAATTCCGGCCTGCCATACCGCCCTGCGCGGATCGGCTCCCCGGCGAACCAGGCCGTTGGCGCGGTGGACCAGCACCAGGGCATCGTTGACCACCACGCCTGACAGGCCCACCAGGCCGAAAAAGCTCATTATGCTCAGGTTCATTCCCATCAACAGGTGTCCGGCCACGGCCCCCACCACGCCGAAGGGAATGGCTGCCATGACCACCAGGGGCTGACTGAAAGAACGAAAAGGTATCGCCAGCAAGGCATAGATGCCGAACAGGGCCAC
>JALVRI010000122.1 GCA_027031325.1 Desulfobacteraceae bacterium | reverse complement strand
CTCGCCCCCTTCGTCCCGCCCGGCCATTGCTGGCCGGATGGTTATTGTTTGTCACTTGAAACAAAATCTTCTATCCTGATTTTTGAAATTTTGCAAGCAAAAACAGCAAAACGCCGCCAAAAAAAAACAGGGCCGCCAACCCGCAGGGTCGGCATCCGGGCAATCCGGCCCAACAGGAAAAGGAAGGGCAAGCTTGTTGAAAAGTAAAGCGTCTGCCGCCTGCATTGCCGGGAAGCAATTGGGCACTTAAAAATAAAGTTACGGCAGGCGGTGACGATAACCAATTTCGAGAGGCTCCCAATCCTTTCAGGAGGCAAGCAATGTTTTTAAAAAACCTGTCTTTAGCTAAAAAAATCGGCTTTGGTTTCGCTGTTGTTCTGGTTCTCACTGTTCTTGTGGGCTTGACAGGACACTATGCGGTGTCGCGGGTAATTCATGATGCTTACTTCAACCAGAAGATTGAAGAAATCCAGGGAATTTTCGGTAAGGCGCAGTTGGAGGCCAAAAATTACCTGCTGCACAACCACCGGGATGGGCGGCAGGCCCAGGCCCTTGCAATGAAAAACCTCCTGGCTATTTTAGATCGGAGCAAGGCTGCTATCCTGATGATGACTGAGACCAAGGGCATCGAGCCTGGATTGAAAAATACTCTCTCAGCGGCCATGGAAGAAGTGGGTGGTTTCCAGGTTGCCTTCACCGCTTTTGACGATGCGGAAAAGGCCAAGGATCACCTGGTCAAAACAACTCTGGCGGAAATGACCCTTTTGGTCAAAAAGATTTCGGCGATAAAATTCTGGATCGAAGAGATGTTGCCGGCATCCAGGGCGGCCCTGGCGCGATGCGACTCATACATGGACCGCCAGACAGAATCGCGCTGGAAAAGGCTGGAAGACAGCTACGTTCTTTTGGGCAAGGCCATTGACAATTGGTACAAGCGCATTGAGCGCAGTGAAAAGCTGCGCACCACAGGCGACCGGTTAAAGCAAAGATATGGCTCCATCGGTGACCTGATCAAAAAGTTTCACGCTCAGGTGAGGCACCAGGACACGATGCTGGCCGAAATGGCAAGCCATGAAGCGAAACTGGAAAAATTGCTTGCGAGGTTGGCAGAGGCCGTTCTTGAAAAAATGGAACACCTGGAATCGATCGCCAGCCGTTTGATATGGGGTGCCCTCTTTGCGGCCCTTTTGCTTGGTTGCGCTTTTGCCTTCCTGTCAATCGGTTCCATCGTTCAGCCCGTTAAGAGGGTTGCCCTGGGCCTCAAGGAAATTGCAACCGGAGAGGGTGATCTGACCCGCAGGCTGCCGGTACAAGGCCGGGATGAAGTCGGCCAGTTGGCCCGCTGGTTCAACCAATTCCTTGAAAAGTTGCGCCTGATCATTGTCGAAATATCCGCCAACGCTGCCAGCCTGAAGAGATCTTCAGAGAACCTTTTGAATTTGTCTGCCAAGGTTGCTTCGGCCTCCAGTGAAATGTCCGGGCAGTCAGAAAGTGTTTCCATGGCGGCCCGGGAAATGAGCGGCCAGATGGAATCCGTGACCAGCTCCAGCACAGATGCCAACGAAAAGATGGATGTTGTTGCCGCGGCCATCGAGCAGATGTCGGCCACTCTGGCAGAAATTGCCCGGAACACCGAGGACGGCCGGGAGATAACCTCCAGGGCGGTGGAACGCTCCCAGGTGGCCTCCGGCAAGATTAATGAGCTGGGCAAGGCGGCCCAGGAAATCAGCCATGTTACCGAGGTGATAACGGAAATTTCGGAACAGACAAATTTGCTGGCCTTGAACGCCACAATCGAGGCTGCCAGGGCGGGTGAAGCGGGAAAGGGCTTTGCCGTGGTGGCAAACGAGATAAAACAACTGGCACGCCAGACCGCCGAGGCTACCGGGAAAATTAAGCAGCAGATCGATGGTATCCAGGATTCGACCCGGGATACCGTAGGTGCGATAGGGCGAATCCTGGAAACCATCGACCAGGTAAACGAGGTTGTCAGTTCGATTTCCGATCGTGTTGAAGAACAATCTGCGGCCACCGGGGAAATAGCCGGAAACGTCGAGCAGGCAGCCGCCGGCATGGAAAATATCAATCAAAGCGTATCGGT
>JALVRI010000121.1 GCA_027031325.1 Desulfobacteraceae bacterium | reverse complement strand
ACCAACTGCGTCGTGGATGCCGCCTGTGCAAGCTCGATGGGCGCAATTCACCTTGCCCTCCTGGAGCTCAATGCGGGCCGAAGCGATATGGTCATTACAGGCGGCGCCGACACCATCAACGACATATTCATGCACATGTGTTTCAGCAGGACCATGATCCTTTCAAAAAGCGGCCACGCCCGCCCCTTTTCCGCCGAGGCTGATGGAACGGTCCTCGGCGAAGGTATCGGCCTGCTGGTTTTGAAGCGCTTGAAAGACGCCCTGGATGACCGGGACAGGATTTACGCCGTCATCAAGGGACTCGGTTCCGCCAGTGACGGAAAGTCCAACGGGATATACGCCCCGCGCAAAGAAGGCCAGGTCGAGGCCCTTGCAAGAGCTTACGAGCAGGCTGGAATAGAGCCGGCCTCGGTCGGGATGATCGAGGCCCACGGAACGGGAACCAGGGTCGGCGATCAGGTTGAATTCGAAGCCTTGTGCCGGGTTTTCGGTCAGGACGCAAACAAGCGCCGCAAAAAATGCGCTCTCGGATCGGTAAAATCCAATATAGGTCACACCAAGGCGGCAGCCGGTAGCGCCGGCCTGATCAAGGCGGCCCTGTCCCTCCATCACAAGGTTATTTTCCCGACCTTGAAGGCCGACCAGGTGGACCCCAAGCTCAAGATCGACCGATCCCCTTTTTATATCAGTCGCCGTTTGCGGCCGTGGTTGACAACGGGAGAAAGCCCCCGGCGGGCCGGAGTGAGTGCGTTCGGTTTCGGGGGAAGCAACTTTCACGCAGTGCTGGAAGAATTCAGCCCCGACAAGGCTGAAGTTTCCTGGGACGGGCGTGTTCAGATCCTGGCTTTCAGTCACCAGGATTACTCCCTTTTGCTGGAGTCGATTGGAAAGTTCATCAAGGATCTGGAGCCCGGGAAGACCGAAAAGAGGGATATAGAGATTGCAGCTGCCCGCCTGCGGGCCGATTTCAACCCTGAAAGCCGTCACCGGGTGGCTTTGGTGGTTGATCTTCAGCAGCCCGTCCAAGTGATGCTTGAAAAGCTCAACCAAGTACTCCGGCAGCTTGAAAACCGGCCTGCAAGCCTATCCGGCCCCGGACAATCGGCCTACTATGGGCAGGGAAAGTTTGAAGGCCGGGTTGCTTTCCTCTTTCCGGGCCAGGGTAGCCAGTACCCTTTCATGGGGCGGGACCTTGCCTGCGTGTTTCCCGAGTTTTTCAGGATTTTGAAGACAGCCGACCAGGTTTACGATGGCAGTCGGCCCCTCAGCGATTACATCTACCCAGAAGATGATCAGGACCAGGCAGCAGCCCAAAGACTGCGTTCAACCAGAATCGCCCAGCCGGCCATCGGGGCCGTCAGTGCCGGCATGGCCGCCGTGCTCGCCCGTTTCGGTCTAAAGCCGGACCTTGTCTGCGGGCACAGCTACGGTGAACTTACCGCCCTGTTTGTTGCCGGTTGGATCGAGGAACAAGACTTCTTGCGGCTTTCGGTCCTGCGCGGAAGGCTGATGCACCAAGCGGCCGCAAGTCAAACCAACCCGGGTGGCATGTTGGCCGTCAAAGCCGATTCTGAAGATTGCCGCCGGATTGTCGAATCCCTATCCGGTGATCTGGTGATCGCAAACTTCAACAGCCCATTGCAAACCGTGTTGTCTGGCGGCCGGGATGGGATTGAAAAGGCCCATGGCTTTTGCCTTCAAAACGGGATCTCGGCCGTCAAGCTGCCTGTGGCAGCCGCTTTCCACAGCCGCCTGGTGGCGGAAGCAGCCCGTCCCTTTACAGAGGCGGTGGCGGGGGTCAAGATCAATCCCAACTCTACGCCGGTCATAGCCAACTCGACGGCAAAACCCTATCCCACTAAAGAGCAAGAGGCCCGCAGTTTACTGGGAAACCAGCTGTCTTGCCCGGTGAAATTTCTCGATTCCATCCTCCATCTTTACCGCGCCCATGATGCCGGCATGTTCGTTGAAGTCGGACCGCGGAAAATCCTGACCGGGCTTGTCAGGGAGATCCTTGCAGACGAACCGGTTCACACAATTGCCGTGGACAGGTCAGCCGGCAAGCGCTGGCAGCTTTTTGACTTGGCCCATACCCTCGCCCTGGCGGCAAGCCTGGGGCTTGGGGTGGATTTGAGCCGCTGGGAAAACCCGCCCCGCCCACGTCCCAAGGCCCGCCTGGAGGTATCCCTTTGCGGGGCAAACTACCGCAGCCAGCAGGAAGCCGGGCAGGTTCCCAAAAACAAAAAAACGGAAGACAGCCGGACCGATGGATGCAAAACGGATTTCGAAAACAGTTTTGCAAAAACAATGACCGATAATACAAAAGCTGAACCAAAACTTGAAACCATGGACAAAACAAGTACGACTAAAATCGAAGGTGAAACCAGACCAACGCCGGTACAGCAGGAGGACCGGGAACCTCGGGTGAATCCGGTAAGGGATCCGGGGCTGCTGGCCCAGGGGATTCAGGCCCTTCAAAATCTTCACCAGCAAACCGCCCTGGCCCACCAGAGGTTTCTTGAAACCCAGGCCGAGGCCGCCAGGACCCTTCAAAAGATACTCGAATCCAGCGCCATGCCGTCTGCTTTTCCAGGGAAGGCTTCACTTCCTGAAACGGATACCCAAAGGCTCGGGCGGCCCGCGCCGGAACCGGCTGCCAATGAACATCCGGCCCCACTGTTAAACAGCCGGGCTGAGCCCGCCGTCCCAACCGTTGAAAAGCCAGGTGCCAAAGAAACCTTTTCAAGTACGGGTGCGGCCCCCAAGAAGGGGGATTTTTCCACCCCAAGCGCTGATAACGGGCTGAAGGAAGACAGGATCGCCCGCACCCTGGTGGAAACGGTTGCGCGGCTGACCGGTTATCCTGAACAGATGCTCGAGATGGACATGGACATCGAGGCCGACCTGGGTATCGATTCCATCAAGCGGGTCGAGATCCTCTCGGCCATGGAAGAGGCCCTGCCCGGACTTGCCAAGATCACCCCCGACATGATGGGAAAGCTCAAAACCCTGGGCCAGATTTGCGACTTCTTGGCATCCGGACAGGGGCAACAAGCTTGCAAAGCAGGCGGGCAAGCGTCCGGGCAGCCCCGCCGCCCATGTGTCAAAGACAACCCGGCGCCAATCCCACCCCGTAAAATTGTAAGGCCCGTATCCTGGCCGCAACCTGCAGACAGCATGCGTAAATTCAACCAGGACGGACCCGTGGTAGTATTCACCGGTGACAGGCAACAGGGCCTGATGCTCAAAACGGCCCTGGAGCGCAAAAACATAAAGGCCGTTTTATTTACGGAGGGGACCACTTCTTTCAAGGACATCGAAAAGGCTGCCGGGCTCATCTTGATGGCTCCCCTTAAACCCTTGGAAGCTTTCAGTGCCGCACGCCATTTCGCCCCGCTGCTGCAAGCAGCCGGAGCCGGTGGTGACGCAATCTTCATGACTGTCACCTTTCTTGACGGTGCCTTCGGTTTTGCCGATACCGATATCCATGAACCGGAACAGGGCTCTTTGGCCGGTTTGCTCAAGACCGCTGCCCGGGAATGGCAAAAGGTCCGCTGCCTGGCTCTCGACATGGATCCCGCTTGGAAAAATTCAGGCGCCTTTACGGACGCCATTCTGGAAGAATTGCTGAATTGCCCCGGCCCCTCCGGGGTTGAAATCGGAATCGGCCCCCGGGGCCGGGTTCGCCTGGCCTTGGAGTCGGCCGACATCCCACGCCAATTGCCGCAACTTGGACCTGATGACGTGGTGGTGGTAAGCGGGGGGGGGCGCGGAGTCACGGCCCATGCGGCAGCCGCCATGGCAGCCGCCTGCCGGCCATCGCTAGCGATTGTGGGAAGGTCCCCGGAGCCCTTTGAAGAACCGGCCTGGCTGGAGAATCTTGTCGAACAGGCAGAGATAAAGGAGGCCTTGCTGGAATTCGAATTCAAAGACCGCAAGCCCACCCCCCTGCAAATTGAAGCAGCCTACAAGCGTTACATGGCCAACCGCGAGTTGAAAGCCGGCCTGGAAGCAATTCGGGACGCCGGATCACAGGTGCGCTATTTTCAGGCTGATGTCAGGAGGCCGGAACAGGTGGCCCGGGTAATCGATAAGATCCACGGCACCTGGGGACAGGTCACGGCCCTGATCCACGGCGCAGGTGTCCTGGCTGACAAGGCGATCGCCGAAAAAAACAACGCGCAGTTTGAACTGGTGTATTCAACCAAGGTGGATGGATGGCACAGCCTGATGAAAGCTTGCGCCGATGATCCGCTGCGCTATGTCGTTGTTTTTTCATCGGTTACCGCCCGGTCCGGAAATTCCGGCCAGGCCGATTATGCCATGGCCAATGAAGCTCTCAACAAGCTGGCGGGACAATTCGCCCGCCGGCGTCCTGACTGCAAGGTGATCTCCATCAACTGGGGGCCCTGGGACGGCGGCATGGTGAATGAGCACTTAAAACGCAATTTCCGGCGCCAAGGGGTAGATCTTATTTCACCGCAGGCAGGTGCCTCGGCCATGCTGGCCGAAATGGCCACCCCCCTTGGAGGCCCCGTGGAGGTGGTGGTCGGATCAGTTTTTGAACCGGCCGGCCTGGAAGAAGAGCACGGTTCGGGTCAGCCGGGGGGCATGATTGAACCTGCCATGGACCTTGCCTTTCAACAAGAGCTGAACCTCGAGTCACACCCTGTCCTGGGTGACCATCGGCTCGACGGCAAACCGGTGGTCCCCATGGCCTTGTTGGCCGAGTGGCTCGGCCATGGAGCCCTGCATGCCAATCCAGGCCTGTACTTTGTGGGCCTGAGGCGGGTCAGGTTACTGAAAGGTATTGTTCTTGATAAAAATACAAAAAAAATCAGCCTGATGACAGGTAAAACCAGAGGTGATGGCTCAAGTTTCAGCGTACCGGTGGAAATCCGTGACGGCTTTGATGCCGGAAGCCCTGTTGTCCATTGCCGGGCCGAGGCTATTTTGGCCGCAACACTGCCACCGGCCCCTGTTTTCCAGCATCCGGATTTGCTCAAGCCCTCGTCCCCGAAACTTGAAGTCGATCGTGTTTATGACCGGATGCTTTTTCATGGAGCTGCTTTGCGAGGTATTGAAGAGATCCTGCGGATAGATGAAAACGGTATCGCAGCCAGGCTGAACTCGGCACCGCCTCCCAGGCAATGGCTCACAGATCCTTTGCGCTCCAACTGGATCGGCGATCCACTGGTCATGGACTGCGCCTTCCAGATGGCAATTATCTGGAGCCGCAGCGTTTGCGGTAAACCCAGCCTGCCAAGCTACATTGAGACGTACCATCAACACGTGGAGCGTTTTCCTGCCGGGGGAGTCGTGGCCGTCATGGAGGTAAACACCAGCAGCAAAAACAAGCTGACAGCCGGCTTTGTCTTTTTGGATTCGAAAAACCGGGTCATAGCCAAGTTGGAAGGCTACGAAGCCGTGATGGATGAAAATCTTGAACGCGCTTTTAACGCCAATTGAAGCCGGCGGCGGCCTGACAAATGGATTATCGGATATCCCGGAGAGCCGTCAGCCTTATTTGACCGGCATAGGTGATGCTTAATTTACTTGACAATGGTTACTTGATCTGAGTTTCCTGGGTTTATACCAGGCACGGATTTTCCTGTCGGGCAACGGGTCGGCCTGAATTCATGAACTACGACAGCAGTCAAGAGCCGTTTTTGTGGAAAGACACCACCAGGGGGAACTGGATTTCCGGAAAGCAGCTCTTGAAGCTGACCCGGATTACCAAAAAGGACTTTGTGCGATACCTTAAACTTGGCATCTTGCCCAAACCGGTCATCCGGTTCAATGGCCAAAGGCCAAAAGGATCAAGAAAAAACGGTTATTTCCCCAAAAGTGTTCTGGAGCGCATCAAGATGGTTGAACAATTACGCAAACAGGGACATCCGATGGAACAGATTGCCCGTAAGTTCAATCCCGGGGCCGCCAATGAGGACCAGGCCGGTTCCAGCACCCCGGACAGCCACGACAAGGATCTTAAGCAAGCAGGTCCCTTGGAAGAAACGGATACCGGTGCTGCAGCAAATCAAGCGGCAAAAACCTCCGCTGAATCCTTTGTCAGGAAAATTCAGGCAAGCAGCTACCCCCTGCCCGTTTCCCTGGCAGCCCTGGCCGTCCAGGTGGACGATTGGTGCCGATGGCAGACAAGCTTGCTTGCCAGGGATTACCACATGTTACTCGACAGGCTCCTCACCACGGCAAGCGATGTTTTCAGCAAGCATGAGGGGATTTTTTCATTTCAACCGCCGGCCGGCATGGTTTGCTATTTTGTCGAACCCCTCGCCGAGGATTACCTGGCACGGGCCATCAACTGTGCCATGGATCTGAATCTGGCTGGCGACCAGGCTTCCGGTATCTGGCAAGAGCAACACGGTCATCTTGGAAAGATAAAGCTCAACGTGGGGCTGCATGCAGGTATGGAGCACCTTTCCTTTCTACCTGTCTCCGGCGGGAACCAGATAATAGCCCTTGGCCAGGTGTCGGAGGTCGCCGCCCAGTTGGCGGCCATTTCCAGGGCCGGCCAGACATGGGCGTCGAAAGATGTTTTCAACCGGCTTGAACCACAGTATCTGGATGGGGTCAAATTCGGCATTCCAAAGCTGCAGGAGCGCTGGGAAG
>JALVRI010000120.1 GCA_027031325.1 Desulfobacteraceae bacterium | reverse complement strand
TCCTGATCGCCGGCCTGGCTGTCCACTTGGCGGCCAACGATCAATCACCAAGGCTGCAGCTTGAAAAACGCAAGGCTTGCAGGGGCTGCGACCTTCACCAAATAGATCTTTCAGGAGCCCGCCTGGCGGGAATGGATTTCACCGGAGCCGACCTGACTGGGGCCGACTTGTCAGGAGCCGACCTGACGGGTGCCTGCTTTATCAATGCCAGGATCGGCGGTATAATCCTGGATGGTGCCGTTTGCAACGCTGCCACCTGGGTCGACGGCCAAAAATGCGGTCCCGGCTCGCTGGGCCTTTGCCTGACCGCCTCCTTGCAGGAACTGCTTGCAACCGGCCGTTGCCGGGGATGTCTTTTAAAGGCCGCCACCATGCGGGGACTTGCTCTGGCCGCCAGCGACCTGCGGAAAGCAAACCTTGTCGAGGCCCAACTTCAGCAGGCCGACCTTGCAAAAAGTGACCTGTCCCGCAGCAACCTATCCCGGGCCAACCTCGAAAAAACATCCTCCAAAGAGGCAAACTTCAAAAAGGCGGATCTCTCCCGGGCCGTTTTGGACAAAGCCGACCTGCACGAAGCCTACTTCAACCTGGCAATTTTGAATTGGGCCTCCTTTGCCGGGGCCGACCTGGCATCTGCCGACCTGGTAAGGGTTGTGGCCCGCCGGGCCGACTTCAGCAGGGCCGTGCTCAAAAACGCCAACCTGGCCGGGGCCGACCTGCGCGAAGCTGTCTTCACAGGGGCCGACCTTTCAGGCGCCATCCTGGAGGATGCCGTAATTGAGGGTGCCGATTTCAGCAGCGCCGACCTGCGGGGTGCGATCTGGCCCGACGGCCGGATCTGCGGCCCTTCCTCCATCGGCTCTTGCAGGTAGATCCCTTTTTTTAAGCCGCCACCATCTTTTCAAACCAAGCACCCGCTTCTTATGGTATAGAGGTCTGATGACCTGATTTTTGCTTGCAACCAACTATCGAAACCTATATATCACAAACGAGAAAACCAACTTTTGTGCCCGATAGAGGTTATTGGTTAATGGTATGATGACTGGATATACGACTCAACCCGGCCCGTCCAATCCCGAGGGCGTAATTTTCAAGTTCAAACGCTATGCTTTGCACGACGGCCCGGGAATCAGGACAACCGTCTTTCTCAAAGGTTGCCCCCTGCGTTGCATCTGGTGTCATAACCCCGAAGGCCAGGACTTCGGGCCCCAGGAAATGGCGGGGGGGCCAGCCACCGGCGGGCGGCCCATTACCGTCGGCCGCACCTTGAAAGCAACCGATGTCGTCTCCGAAGTCGAAAAGGACCTTGTTTTCTACGACGACTCCGGGGGCGGGGTGACCTTTTCCGGCGGAGAACCCCTGGCTCAGCCCGACTTCATCCTCGCGCTGCTGCAAACCTGCCGCAAGCGCAAACTTCATACCGCTGTCGATACCTCCGGCTTCGCCCCACCTGAAATATTCCTGGCGGCTGCCGGGTTGGCCGACCTGGTTCTTTTCGACCTCAAAATCATGGACCCTGCCAGGCACCTTCGCTTCACCGGGGTCGACAACCACAAGATCCTTGAAAATTTCCAGGCCGCCTGCCGTGATGGCGTCAAAATGAGAGTCAGGGTACCCTTGATCCCGGGTATCACCGCCACAGCCGACAACCTCGAGCAAATCGGAAAATTTCTGACCGCTTGCCGGGCCGACTGCCCCGTAGACCTGCTCCTTTACCACCGCATAGGTGACGACAAGTACCGCCGGCTGGGAATGGTTCCGGCCGGCCCGGCCTGCCGGAACCTTGAAGAAAACCAAGTCAATGAGGCCAAGCGGATACTGGCCGCTTACAAGCTTGACGTCTCAGTGGGAGGTTGAAAATGACACCAAGGGTTGCCAGACTGCGAGAAGAAAGCCTTGCCGCCGTGCCCCGCATATCCGCCGAGCGGGCCCTGCTGGTCACCGAGTTTTACCAAGGCGCAAGCGCCGCCGGCAAATCCGTACCCCTGCAACGGGCCCTCGCTTTCAAACACATAATGGAAAACAAGGAATTATACCTGGGACAGGGCGAATTGATAGTCGGAGAAAGGGGGCCGGCTCCCAAGGCCACCCCCACCTATCCCGAGGTCTGCCTCCACAGCCTGGAGGACCTGGAGATCCTCGACCGGCGGCCCAAGGTTCCTTTCAGGGTCGACCAGGCCACCTTCGAGGCTTACCGCCGCAAAATCATCCCCTACTGGAAAGGCAAAACCATCCGTGAAAAGATCTTTGCCAACATGCAAAAGCCTTGGCTCGAGGCCTACCGGGCGGGAGTTTTCACCGAGTTCCAGGAGCAACGCGCCCCGGGACATACCGCCATGGGAGACAAGATCTATCACCTGGGCATGGAGGATCTTAAAAAACAGATTCGCCGCGCCATAGCCAAACTGGATTTCATCAACGACCCTGCGGCCCTCGATAAACGCGACCAGCTACTGGCCATGGAAATCGCCGCCGATGCCATCATGGCCTATGCCCGGCGCTACGCCGACCTGCTGGCCCGGCAGGCCCGGGTTGAAAAGGATCCTGGCCGACAGGCCGAACTGCGGGAGATGGAGCGGATTTGCCGTAAGGTCCCGGCCCGGGCCCCTGAAACCTTCTGGGAGGCCCTCCAGTACTACTGGTTCGTCCACGTGGGGGTAATCACCGAGTTGAATCCCTGGGACGCTTTCAACCCGGGCAGGCTCGACCAGCATCTGGAGCCATTTTACCGCCGCCAGACAGAAGACGGCAGCCTATCGCCCGAGATGGCCCGCGAACTGCTCTGCTGTTTCTGGATAAAATTCAACAATCACCCCGCTCCTGCCAAGGTCGGCATAACCGCCCGGGAAAGCAACACTTACGTGGATTTTGCCCTCATCAACCTGGGAGGAGTGGACAAGTGCAACCAGGACGCAGTCAACCCGGTGACCTATCTCCTGCTGGACGTGATCGAACAAATGCGCCTCCTGCAGCCTTCTTCCATGGTACAGGTAAGCAAGAAAAACCCGGATCGCTTTCTCTACCGGGCATTGGAAATCGTGCGCACCGGATTCGGCCAGCCCTCTGTTTTCAATACCGATGCCATCGTGCAGGAGCTGGTCCGCCAGGCAAAGAGTGTCGAAGACGCCCGCTGCGGAGGGGCCAGCGGTTGCGTGGAAGCCGGGGCCTTCGGCAAGGAAGCCTACTTTCTCACCGGTTACTTCAACCTCCCCAAAGTGCTGGAGATAACCCTCAACAACGGTATCGATCCACGCACGGGACGCAAAATCGGTGTCGCCAGCGGTAATCCCCGCTCGTGGAAAAGTTTCCAGGACCTGATGCAATCTTTTCGGGCCCAGCTGCAACATTTTATCGACATCAAGATCCGGGGCAACAATATCATCGAACAAATCAACGCCAGGTACATGCCGGCACCCTTTTTGTCATTGTTGATCGACGACTGTATCGAAAAAGCCAGGGATTACAATGCCGGCGGGGCCCGATACAATACTTCTTATATCCAGGGGGTGGGCTTGGGCAGCCTAACCGATGCCCTGGCGGCGATACGCCATCAAGTTTTCGACCGCCGCAAAATCTCCATCGAAACCCTGCTTGAAGCCCTGGAAAACGATTTTGCCGGCTTTGAAGAGCTGCACCACCAACTCGTACATCACAGCCCCAAGTACGGCAACGACGACGACTATGCCGACAGCATCTGCAGCCGGGTCTTCGAGCTCTTCTTCGAGGCTGTGGACGGAAAGCCCAACACCCGTGGCGGTGTCCACAGGATCAACCTGCTGCCAACGACCTGCCATGTTTACTTCGGTAGTGTCATCGGGGCCACGGCCGACGGCCGCAAAGCCGGACGCCCTCTTTCAGAAGGCATCTCACCGGTCCAGGGTGCCGACAGCAATGGTCCTACGGCGGTCCTCAAGTCCGCCTCCAAGATAGACCATCTGCGAACCGGTGGAACCCTGCTCAACCAGAAATTCCTGCCCCAGGTCTTGGCCGATCAGCAAGGCCTGAACAAGCTCGTGCATCTTATCCGTGCCTATTTCAAGCTGGACGGCCACCACATCCAGTTCAACGTGGTTGACGGCCGTATGCTGCGCCGGGCTCAGAAAAACCCCGAACAGTACCGGGACCTGATCGTCAGGGTGGCAGGCTACAGCGATTATTTCGTTGACTTGACACCCGAACTGCAGGAAGAGATCATCAGGCGTACGGAACATGCCGAACTTTGAACCCGGATTTTGCAGCTGGCGAGTTTGCCGAAGATGGGAGATGGAATTGCTTATTGGAGGCATTTGAAGTGCATAATCCGGGTTGAACGGGGACCGCAATCCAATGGTTTTTGAAGCCATCCGCAAGACTACTGCTCCGGAAATGGTGGCCCGCCAGATCCTTGACCGGATTACAGGCGGCCAACTCAAACCGGGCCAACGCCTTCCCTCCCAGAGGGAGCTCGCCCAGGCCCTGTCGGTCGGCAGGTCATCTGTCCGTGAAGCCATCAACGCCCTGGCGGTAATGGGTTACCTGCGGGTAAAGCACGGCCAGGGAACTTTCGTCGCCCGCAACCTGCCTGATTCCGACGACCCGGTCCAAAAGCTCGGTTCGGCCCTCAAAGCCGGCAGCCTGATGGACCTGAGGGAAGTACGGTTGCTTCTGGAGTGCAAGTCAGCCGCCCTGGCGGCCGAAAGGGCCGACAGGGACCAGATCGATCGTCTGCTGGCCACCGTCGAACAAATGAAAAAAGCCACCGGGGACTACCAGGGGTTCCTTGAAGCCGACCTGGCCTTCCATGCGGCCCTGGCCGAGGCCTCGGGCAATTCCATCATCTGCGAAATGATGAAACTTGTAACCAGGGAGGTCAGCCGGCAGCATTCCCGGCTGCGAACCGGCCGCCTGTCTCCCGATTACCGTCAGCGTTCGATAGCAACGGCCGCTGATGTTATCCAGGCCATTGCCGCCGGAGACCCCGGTGAAGCCAGATTGCAAATCGAAAAACACCTGGACCTGATCGACGACCAGCTCAGGAAAATAGTACCGTGACAAGGAGCGATTCCATGCAGCTGCGTATCCTGACAGCCGACGATGTCCGCCGCTGCCTTCCGATGAAAGACGCCATCGCCGCCATGGAACAAGCCTTCGGACAATACTCGGCCGGCAGAACCAGGGTTCCGCTTCGAAGTAGGCTGCACACCGAAAGGGGTGTCAGCCTGATCATGCCGGCCTATCTGCAGGGTGCATCTGAGCTGGCCGTAAAAATCGTCTCGGTTTACGAGGACAACCCCGACCTGGGCCTGCCTACCATCAGCGCCGTGGTGATTGCCCTGGATGCCAAGACAGGCTTTCCAAAAGCCCTGATAAACGGTGAAAGCCTGACCGCCCTGCGCACCGGGGCGGCCGGAGGGCTGGCGGCCAGGCTGTTGAGCCGGCCTGACAGCAAGGCCCTGGCCCTTTTCGGGGCCGGAGTCCAGGCAAGGTCCCAGCTTGAAGCCGTGCTTGAAGTAAGGCCCATCGAAAAAGTAACCCTTATCGATCCAAGACAGGATGCGGCCCGCAGACTTGCCTCCCTGGTGGCTGAAAAAGAAAACGGCCCGCTGATTGAAATCGGACAAGATCCGGATCAGGCCGCCGCCACGGCCGATATTATCGTAACCGCAACCACTTCGGCACAACCCTTGTTCGACGGTGAGGTTGTAAAGCCGGGTACCCATATCACCGGGATCGGTTCCTTCACCCCCGAAATGCAGGAGATCGACGCCGTCCTGGTAAAAAAGGCCCTGGTGGTTGCGGACTCGCGCCAGGCTTGCCTGGCCGAAGCCGGTGATATTATTCAGGCAGGCGGCCGGATAGACGCCGAAATAGGTGAAATCGTAATCGGCCGCCACCCAGGCCGCACCAGCAACTCCCAAATCACATTTTTCAAATCGGTAGGCCTGGGGGTCCAGGACGCGGCTGCCGCGGCAGCCATCCTGGACAATGCCGAAAAGCTGGGCCTTGGCAGGATCATTGACCTTTGAAAACCGCTCATCAACAGGGCTGGCAAGATGCAAGATACCTTTTTAAGTCCCCTGGCCAACTGGCAAGTGCCCCAAGACTGGGAACAGATAACCACCATTGACTGCCATACGGCGGGCGAACCTTTCAGGGTGATCACCGGCGGTCTGCCTTCTTTGAAAGGAACCACGGTCCTGGAGCGCCGGCGCTGGATGCGGGAAAATTACGACCGGCTCCGCACAACCTTGATGTGGGAACCCAGGGGCCATGCCGACATGTACGGCTGTATTCTATCCGAACCGGTCAGCAGCCAGGCCGACCTGGCGGTCCTCTTTCTGCACAACGAAGGTTACAGCACAATGTGCGGCCATGGAATCATCGGGCTGGTGACCGTGGTCCTGGAGACCGGAATGCTGCCCATCAAGGAGCCTGAAACCTGCGTCCGGATCGACACCCCCGCCGGCCTGGTTACGGCCTGGGGCCGGTGTCGCAACGGCCGGGTTCACAGCGCCTATTTTCAGAATGTGCCATCTTTTGCCCCGGCCCTCGACCAGTCCATCGATGTACCCGGTCTGGGAAGGGTGAATTATGACCTGGCCTTCGGAGGGGCTTTCTATGCCTTCGTGGATGCCGACAGCCTCGATCTTGATACCAG
>JALVRI010000119.1 GCA_027031325.1 Desulfobacteraceae bacterium | reverse complement strand
CATCCGGCGAAAAAGGGGGCTTCCCATCTCTTTCCGGTAATAGTCGCTGAAATCGAATGACAACCAGGGACCTACCATCTCCAGGTCGCCATAGGCCGACACCAGCCGGGCAGCCACATCTTCCAGCAGCTCCTTTTCACGGATCAGCAGGCCGATCACCAGCTTGGCCGGATGTGGTTGGCGCGGAACGCTCACGCCGGAAGCCTCCCCTGTCTCGCTTACCGCCGCGTTCCGGCATCCAGAGGCCGGGCCTGGTCGATCAGCATTATGGGAATATCGTCCCGGATTTCGTATACCAGGCGGCAGGACTTGCAAACCAAGCCGCCCTGGGCGGGATTCAACTCCACACCCCCCTTACAGCGGGGGCAAACCAGGATCTCGAGCAGTTTTTCGTTTATGGCCATCTTTTGTCTTGCCCCATTTTCAGGCGCCGTCAAACCGTAGCCCGGCAATTAAGAATGAGTTTCTCCAGGGTCTGACCCGCAGCTTTTTGGCCGGAACCGATGCCCTTCCAGGCGGGCGCAAACCAATTTCAGGAAATACCCGTCTTTGATCAGCTTTTCAACCCATCTTTTAAGGGGCACTCCAATCCCTTGCAACCCATTCAAAACCGGCAAGCGTCCGGGCCACAAGCGCGCAAAGCCGGGAAGCCAGGCCCTTGGGCAAGGGCCGGCTTTCCGGCTTTGTTCGAAAATAGTTTCCTGAAATCCGGGCTTAAGGAGTAATCAAATCCAGTTCCTTGACTACGCCGAAATGGCGGAATCTACCGTTTTTGACAATCTGGACCTGGACCTCCTTGATCACTTCGCCCTCGTCGGTGAACCCCTTGAGGTTACCGGTCAGCCCGTTGTAGTCCCGGGTGGCCGCCAGTGCCTGGCGGACCTTGGGGCCGGCGGTGGTGCCGGCCCTTTGGATGGCCTGGCAGACCAGCATGAATGCATCGTAGGCCGAAGCACCAACCATGTCGGGCTGAATCTTGTACCGGCTTTCGTATTGTTCAAGGAAATGCTTGACTTCCGGCCGCGGATCGTCACGGTTGAGGTTGGTGACAAGGACGAAGCCCTCGGCGGCCTTACCGGCGATTTCCAGGAATTTTGGCGAGTCTGCCCCCTCTTCTCCCAGGATGGTTATCCCAAGTCCCATCTCGCGAGCCTGATTGACGATGGGGCCGGTCTGAAAATAGTAGCCTGAGGCAAACAGCAGATCGGGCGCAAGCTCCTTGATCTTTGAAAGGTAGGGTTTGAAATCCTTCTCCTTGAAAGGATAGGTCTGGGCAAAAACGATTTCGGCACCCGGGGCCTTCCGGGAAATGTAACTTTTGAACCCGGCGGCCAGGGTGCGGCCGAAATCGTTGTCCGAGGTCAGCAGGGCGATCCGTTTGGCTCCCAGGAGTTTGACCGCCACGTACCCGGCCGACCTACCTTCCACCATGCCGAGGAAACCGTTGCGGAAGCAATAGTTGCCGGCCCGGGTGATGTCCGGATGAACGGCATAGGCCGCCACGAAGGGAATCTCTTCGTCCTGGAAAATGGGTGCCACGGCCCGGCTGGGGGTACTGTATGATCCACCCACCACCGCAGCCACCCGGTCCTGCTGGATAAGCTTGCGTGCAAGGGCCACCGCCTCTTTGGCATCGGCCCGGTCATCGTAGCTCACCAGCTCCACCTGCTTGCCCAGCAGGCCGCCTTGTTTGTTGATCCGCTCGACTGCCAGCACCACCGAATTGCGCACCGACAATCCATCGGCGGCAGCAAAACCGGTCAGGGGGGCCAGCAGTCCGATCCTGACCTTGCCACCGGCGTTTGCCGGCACCGCCGCCAAGGCCAAAACCAATACCGCCAGGGCCAACCAGACAAAATTGCGTTTCATGCTGGATCTCCTTTCGTCTAATTCGTTTAGAGGTTCATGGATAAAAAACGGAGCCATCCATCCATCGGCCTGTCCCGCCCATGTCGGGATGATATTGCCGCAAACCCGAACCGGGATCATTGCCCAAGATAGGCCTGCCTGATCCTTTCATCCCGGGACAGTTCGGTCGCGTCGCCCCGGTGGACAAGACGGCCTGTTTCCAGAACGTAGGCGCGCTTCGAAATCTCCAGCGAAGCCACGGCGTTCTGTTCCAC
>JALVRI010000118.1 GCA_027031325.1 Desulfobacteraceae bacterium | reverse complement strand
TTTCCAGGTCCTGATTGGTGGCCGCAGTCACCCGGACGTCAACTTTGAATTGGCGGCTCGACCCGACCGGACGCACTTCACCTTCCTGTAATGCCCGCAGCAGGCTGACCTGCATGGAAAGCGGCAGTTCTCCAACCTCATCCAAAAAGAGAGTCCCTCCATGAGCCGCCCTGATAAGGCCGGTGGTAGATTCAACCGCCCCGGTGAAAGCACCTTTCACGTGCCCGAACAGCTCGCTGCCCAGGGTTGATTCGTTAAGGGCCCCGCAATCAACAGGTACAAACGGCTTTGGGTTCCGTGGGCTGTGAACGTGGATTGCCCTGGCAACCAGCTCCTTACCGGTACCGGTAGCTCCCTGAATCAGTACCGGGGCATCGGATGCAGCGATCTGAAGGATTTGACGTTTCAAGCGTAGCATCACAGGTGAATTGCCAATCAGATTCCTGAACTCAAAACGCAGGTCACTTTCATCCCGCAAGGCCCTGTTTTCCATCTCCAAGCGCCAAATTCGGTAGCATTGCCCGACTTTGGCCAGCAAAGTCTCTGTTTCAAACGGCTTGAGCAGAAAATCGCTTGCCCCAAGCTTGATGGCGGCCACGGCTTCTTTGACCCCACCCTTGCCGGTTAGCATGATCACCTGCACTTCGGGGCGCTCGAGCTTGACCCTTTTCAGAACCTTGAGTCCATCCATGTCCGGCATCTTGTAATCGAGAATAATCACATCCACCTGCTGCCGCCTGACTATTTCCAGGGCCTGACGACCACCTGAGGCCACTTTGATCCTGTAGGGTGACTTCCGGAATACTCGTTTTACCGCCGCCAGCATGGCCGGTTCGTCATCAACTATCAATAAGGTGAAAGTTTTTGTTTGCGACACGATTTCAACCTTTTGACAAGGCCAACTGGATTATCGCCAAAGGTTTTGAACAGCAGAGTCCACCTGCGTCGTTTTTTCTATCGGATCTTTTCCGGAAATCTTGAACCCGGATTATGCACTTCAAATGCCTACAATAAGTAATTATATTTAATTATTAGATAGTTAGCATGTATTTGTTCCCGGCCGTGCATTCACCGGCAAGCTGAACCGGCATCCAGTGAAAAAATGGAGCTTGTCTCCCAAAGTGGCTGAACATGCAGCTTTTGTAGGCCGACAGTGCGATGTTCAAGTTGAAGGCTCCGGCTTCAGATGGTATGTTGCCTTGTCAGCCGTTTACCCTGGCCGCTGGTGCCGCAAAAGGAAGGCTGAGACATGAAGCCTGGATTGAAGATAACCCGCTTAAAAATAAAATTTTTCCGGAAGATAATATTATCCGGCCTGATATTGCTGATGGCCATACCCACAGGGACACCGGCATGGGACGACTGCAGATCCCTGCCTGGGATAAAACCCATCCTCGGCCCCAACGACGCGGTTGTTCTTGCCGGCCCCGACGGCCACCTGCTTTGTGCCTGGAATCCGGACAAACCCCTGGTACCGGCTTCGATCCTGAAGTTGCTCACCGCCCTGACCGTCTTTGACCAGCTCGGCCCTGATTTTCGCTTTCAGACCGATTTTATGCTCAATGCCGATAACGACCTTGTCATCAAGGGATACGGCGATCCGTTGCTGATTTCGGAAGCTGTCGCCCAGGCCTCTTTCCAGGTAAGTCGCAAGGTAAAACGAGTGGCCGATCTCCTGCTCGACGGCTCTTATTTCCAGGAAGGGATAAGGATTCCGGGGACCGCCGGCTCCACCCAGCCATACGACGCTCCCAACGGGGCCTTGTGTGTAAATTTCAACACCGTCAATTTCGAAACCATCAATGGACGCCTGGTTTCCGCCGAACCCCAGACGCCTCTGCTGCCACTGGCGATTGAAAAAATCCGCCGCCAAAAACTGGCCAGGGGCAGAATCACCTTTTCAAACAACGCCCGGGACGCCTTGATTTATGCCGGCCAACTTTTCGCATTTTTCCTGGCCCGCCAGGGGGTTGAAATTCAAGGCAGGATCAAGCCTTCCAGATCTAAGAGTGGATCGGCAATCCACCTGCTTACTTTTCGCAGCCCCTTTACCCTGAGGCAGGTGGTTGCCCGCCTGATGGCCTATTCCAACAATTTCATCGCCAATCAGGTACTTTTGGCTGCCGGGGCGGATGCTTTCGGGCCACCGGCAACCCTGGACAAGGCCGTCCGCCTGCTTGAGCGCTACGCCCGCCAGGCCTGCGGCCTGGAGGACATCAAGCTTGTAGAAGGATCGGGAATCTCTCTTCGCAATCGTATTTCGGCCCGTTCCATGCTCAAGGTCCTCGAGCGCTTCATGCCCTATCACAGGTTGCTGCGCTACGACCCGCTCCGGAAACGTTTTTACAAGACCGGGACCCTTAAGGGTGTCCGCACCCGGGCAGGATTTATCCGGAATGACAGGCTCGGACTCCACCCATACGTAATAATGGGCCGCCGTCCTTCCCAGGTGGATAAAATCGAAGCAGTCCTGTCACAATTTGTAACTCATCAGCCTTAGCCCATATTTTCGGGAGCATCGTTCAGCTTTGCTCCGGAAAGGAGTTGCAATGAAACCTGACTGGCAAGTTCACAACCCTGATGGTAACCACCGGGTGATCGTTACCCGCCGCCTTCCCGGAACGCAATGGCTCTCAATCCTGGAAGAGGCCGATTGCAGGATAGAAGTCTGGCAAGCAGATCATCAGCTTGACAGCGGGACGATCAAAACCGCCATCGGTGCTGATTGCAAGGCCGCAATCGGAATGTTGTCTGAAAAATGGGGCCCCGAGCTTTTTTCGGCTCTCCAGGCGGCCGGCGCCAAAATTTACTGCAACTACGCCGTAGGCTTCAACAACATCGATATCGACGCTGCCACCGCGGCCGGGATAGCGGTTGGCAACACCCCCGGCGTACTTACGGGCGCAACGGCCGAACTTGCGGTTGCACTCACCCTGGCGGCCGCCCGCCGAATCGGTGAAGCTGAGCGTTTTCTGCGAGCCGGCCTGTTCGACGGATGGTCACCCACCCTTTTTCTGGGACGCCTGCTTGCAGGCAAAACCATCGGCGTGGTGGGAGCCGGCCGGATTGGAACGGCATATGCCCGGATCATGGTCCAGGGCTTCAGAACCAACCTGATCTATTACAGCCGCAGGCCTAACCCTGAACTGGAAAATTTCGTATCAGCCTACAACAATTTTCTTGAATCCCAGGGTCAAAAAACCCTGACCTGTTACAGGGCTTCGAGTATTGAAGAATTACTCCAAAAATCCGACTGCGTCAGCCTCCACACGTCTTTGAATGAACATACCCACCACCTGATCGACGCCTCCGGCCTTGAGCTGATGAAAAAAAATGCCATCCTGGTCAACACCAGCCGCGGGCCGGTGATCGACGAAACCGCCCTGGTGGAACATTGCCGCAAATATCCTGAATTCCGGGCAGGCCTGGACGTCTTTGAAAACGAACCCCGGCTGGCCCCTGGTCTCAACGAACTTGAAAACCTGGTCCTGCTTCCCCATCTCGGTTCGGCCACCAACTGGACCCGCCGTGCTATGGCCATCCTGGCGGCCATGAACCTGGTGGCAATCCTCAAAGGTTGGCCGGTATGGAATCGTGACGAGCTTGAGGTCTTCCTGGGCTCACGCCCTCCGGCCGCAGCTCCCAGTATCATCAACGCCGACAGCCTGGGCTTGCCTTTTTCGCATCAAAGTAAGCTCAAAAAACAAGACGGCCATAAAGCCACGGCCGGAAGGCTCCTTTGAAAATGCCGAGGGGTCTTGACTAACACGGCCCTTTTCTGCTATCACGGCGCTCAAGACGCTGCTGTCCGGTGGTATCCCGGAACACGGTGAAAATCCGTGGCGGACCCGCCGCTGTAACCTCCAGCCTGCATCGGCAGGCAACTTTCCCGGCGTTCGATGCCACTGCCGGTCATCGTCAAGACCGGTGGGAAGGCGGCCCGGGAAGGGGAGGAAGCCAGAAGACCTGCTGCCGGACAAAATCGCGATCGGGAATCGGATGGTAAACGACCCGAATCAACCTCAAGACTGAGGCTGATTCGGGTTTTTTTGTCGAACACTGGCTTGCCAGGATAAACGAAAAAGGAGGAAGCAAAATGAAAACAAGTAAAACCGCCAAAAAGATAGTCGCTCTGCGTTTTTGTTGCCGCCCCACCGGCGTCGGCTTGTCACATTACATAATGCTCGCGGCACCCAAGAAGGATTCTTCCAAATGAAGGTAACTGGATCAGGGGATTTGGAACCCTTGCGGGCCAACATGGGCCGTGGACCCAGCCTTTCGGTCATAGACATCGGTCAACGTCAAAGCGTTGCCGTTGTGGAAGCCGACACGGCCTTCTGGGCCCTGGTCGATCACGAGGCGCTTGCAGATTGCCTGGCCGGCGATTTTGTCTCCCAGGTCGCCGCCAGGCTCCCTGAAATGACCGCCGAAATGGAGCAGCTGCGCTTTGGCCTGAGGCCTTCGGCAGTCTACTTCAATCCCACCGACCGCTGTAATTTCAACTGCAGCTATTGTTATCTGCCTGAAAGCCTGCGGCGCAACGGCGAACAGATGACACCCTCCAGGCTGGTTGACGGCCTGGAAATTCTATCTGCTTTCTTCGCCTCCATCCATGGCCCGCAATTCAGGCCCCAACTTATTTTCCATGGCAGTGAACCGATGTTGGCCAGGGAGGCCGTTTTCGAAGCCATCAAGGCCTTCAGTCATGTTTTCGATTTCGGCCTCCAGACCAATGCCTCCCTGCTCGAGGACCGGGATCTTGCCTTCCTTACCGAGCATCAGGTCGCAATTGGAATCTCCCTGGACGGTCCTGACCGGCAAGCGGCGGACGCAACCCGCCACAACTGGGAAAAGCGTGGTTTTTTCAACCAGGTGGTGAAGGTAATCGATAGCCTGGCAGGTTATGATCGTTTCAACGTCATAACCACGGTAACTACCGCCAACGTGCAACAATTGCCCAAAATGGTGGAATTTTACCACGAACACGGGGTGCAGACGGTTATGTTGAACCCTGTCCGCTGCACCAGGCATGAGGCCAGGAACCTCAAACCGGCTGATGATATTCTGGCCCACCACTTTATGGCCGCCCTGGAACGCAGCTATCAGCTTTACCAGGAAAGCGGCCGCAAGCTGGTTGTATCAAACTTTGCCAACATTCTGGCCTCGATTCTGGGGCCAACCAGCCGCCGGCTGATGTGTGATATCTCTCCTTGCGGCGGCGGCCGCTGTTTTTTTGCCGTAGCCGCCAACGGAGATGTCTTTCCTTGCAGCGAATTCATCGGGCTGAGCGATTTTCGTGGAGGCAACCTGTACTCCGACGATCTGGAAGGGATCCTTGCCAGCCCACCTTTCAAGGCGGTAACTTCCAGGGTGGTGGAAAAAATAACGCCCTGCCGAAGTTGTGCCATCCGGCATTTTTGCGGTGCGCCTTGCCCGGCGGAAGTGGCAGCCCTCTCGGGGAGCCTGGAAACACCGGCACCCTTCTGCAGCTTTTACCAGCATCAGGCATGCTACGCCCTGCGCCTGATCGCCGAAAAGCGCCATCACGCCTTTTTATGGGATGATTGGAACCAAGGTGTCGAAGCCAGCCTCGACCTTAGCCGTTGAATCCTGATTTAGCGGCCGGCGAGTTTGGCGAAGATAATAGACAAAGGGCAGGCAGACGTACTCCAGTACTTCAACTGCCCTCCAACAAAGCAGATTCGGTAAAATCACAAGCCCCTTGCGGCTTCAAATAGTTCAGGACTTTTCACGGTTTGAACTTAACCTTTCAGGTGAAGGCACGGGGGAGAACAAATATATGCCAAATATGTAATAATTAAATGAAATTACTTTTTGTAGGCATTTGCAGTGCATAACCCGGGAGAATCCGGGTTGAACGGCCTTTTGGATGGCAGCCTTCAGGTGGGGCTGAGCTTGAGAGGCGGCCCCGCCCAACAGGTTGTTGGAAAACTATTACGCTTGGCCATAGGCGTTGAAATCCTGCTCAAAATGCTCATTTATTAGCAATAAACTGCGCTTTTTGGTCGGATTTTGGCTCGTCTGAGCTGCGACTCATGACGTTTTTCAACAGCCTGCTAGAGGCAGTCCAGACTTGGTGGCAAACCGCTGGTTATGTGGGCATAGGCACTGTGGTTATGGATCGATTCGAAATTCTCGGCACTGACTGAAAACCAGGTGATATTGTCGTCCTTTTTAAGCCGGGCGGCGATGTCGCGAACTATGTCCTCCACAAACTTAGGATTACCGAATCCTTTCTCGGTGACCTCTTTTTCGTCGACCCTTTTCAAAACCGAATAGACGTCACAGGAGGCGCACTCTTCAACCAGCTCGATCATGTCTTCCAGCCAGATAAATTTCTTGAAGCGCGTCTGGAGCTTGACTTCTCCGCGCTGGTTATGGGCACCTTCGTTGCTGATCTCCTTGGAGCAGGGACAGACCGAAGAAATGGGCACATTGACTTCCGACATCAGGTCAACTTCATCGTCCGAATTGCTGGAACCGACAATGCGACAAGTATAATCCATCAGTCCCGGACTTCCACTTACCGGGGCATGCTTTTCTATGAAATAAGGAAATGTCACTTCAATGTGAGCCGAAGCGGCATTGAGATGCTTTTTCATCTGTTCCAGGATGACGGAAA
>JALVRI010000117.1 GCA_027031325.1 Desulfobacteraceae bacterium | reverse complement strand
TTCTTGAACAAATGATTCAAAATAGTTTTTTTAAAGTGAGTATGCTTAAGATAATATTTCGCAGAATCGCCGTAATATTGGCGGTGGCGGTTTTGGCGGCATTTTTATGGAGACTTTTCCATGTCGATAATCTTCCCGACTGGAATAAATTTTCAGCCGGGGTAGCCGTCCATGACGAGAACGACCAACGTATCGATATTTCACTCAGTGCCGCCAAGAAGCTTTATTTTGAGCGAAAAGCCTTTTTTGTCGATGCCCGCAGCCCTGAACAGTATCGCAAAGGCCATATCAGGGGGGCAATAAATGTACCCTGGATTACGGTCGAGCAAAACATTGACCGGGTTTTGACAAAAATCAAACCAGATACCACCATAATAACATATTGTGATGGTATCCAATGCCCATTGAGCCACAATCTGGCCAAATTTTTGATTCAACTCGGTTACAGTGAAGTAAAGGTACTGGTTAATGGCTGGTCGGCGTGGATTGAAAATGGTTTGCCTGTTGAAAAAGGTTGAACCAAGATCCGGGTTGCTTTGAGCAATTTGTTTGATAATATTTGATTGAACAATAAAGCCAGACGAAAAGGAGCCTTCAGCAATGGTTACCTTCCTTGATCCCGCCTTCGATCTGATAGAGGATCCTGATGCCGTATCGGCATACGACGAACTGCCCTTATGGTCTGCCGTTTTTGGAAACTTGTTGCTCGAGAAAGTAGAAATGAAACCCGGTCTCAAAGTTCTTGATGTGGGATGCGGGACAGGGTTCCCGTTAATCGAGCTTGCTCAGAGAATGGGGCCATCGTGCCACCTTACCGGTATCGACCCCTGGCAGTTGGCGCTTGAACGGGCTGAATTGAAAATCAAGGTTTTTGGTCTTACCAATGTAGAGCTTATACATGCCGACGTATCGGCCTATGACTGGAAAGGAAAATCTTTTGACCTGATTGTATCCAATCTTGGAATGGAACATTTCGGAGATTTTTCAAAAGTTATCGAAACCTGTTGCAAGCTTGCCAATCCCGGGGCCCGGCTCATCGTTACGATTTGCCCCAATGGTGTGTTTCGTGAGATCTACGATGTGTTCGGCGACACCCTCATTCAACTGGGTTTGAATAATCTTTTGGATGAGCTGAACACTTACCAGGCAAGCCGCTTATCCCTTGACGAGGCCGCGGGAAGAATTTCCCAGGCTGGATTTGAAATAGAAGAGACAGTCATTAAATGGCACGGCATTAAATATACAGACGGCACCGCCCTTTTGCATCATTGCATGGTTCAATATGTTTTCTTGGAAGATTGGAAACAGCTGATTCCCGTCGAGGTTCAGAATGATTTTTTTAAACTTCTCCAGGATAACCTTAATGCAAAAGCATCCAACGAGCATGGACTCTACATGAGCATACCGTGTGGATGTATTGTCGCCCGAAGACAATCATAGATGTTTGACCTTGATATTGGATATTTTTCCGGATTGGCTGCATTGCTGACAATTACCCCCGGGGCCGATACCATTTGACTTCGCCCAAGAGCTTGGCTTACTTGGAAGGTGTGAGCGGATCCGTCCTTGTTGCTTTCGGAATATGTCCGGCTTTCCAAAAAAGATAAGCGGGAACTTTTGATCCGGTTATCGTAGCCTTGTTGTTTTCGCTCAAAGCCCGTCCAGAATTTTTGGTATAACAGGCTGTTGAAAAAGGTCATGAGGGCAGCTCAGACAAGGCAAAATCCGGCCCAAAAGCGCAGTTTATTGCTAATAAATGAGCATTTTGAGCAGGATCTTAACGCCGTCTGGCCAAACGTAATGCTTTTTCAACAGCCTGGATAAAGCTTGTTTCCAATAAGCACAGATTTCCGACAAGGAGGAGTGGTGAGTTACGATGCATTCGCATTAATTGCCGATGACTTGAAACTTTCTCCTGAACAGTTGTTCGTTACGGCACGTCAAAATCCAGTAAATCTAAAAGACGAAATACAACGTAGTAAGATTGCAAAATTGCCCTTTATCCTGGAAGAGGATCTGCTCGTTCGTGGCAGCAAGGCTCCCATCCTGGCGAGGGGAATGGACCTGATGAAGAATATCGACGCGGTTTTTAGGATATTGCAATTGGAACAGAATTTCATCCGGCCTCCAAAAATAAAACCCGACACCAAGCTGAATAACTACCTGAAGAATAGAATAAGTGCTGATCTTGAACGTATATCCAGGAAGGTACGCGCTTCAAAGAAATTAGGGGCGCTTTTCCAAAGGGCGGAGAAAAACAAGGATGTGGAATATGCCTTGAAAAATCTTACAGTTGCCTTGAACAAATATTTGTCTTCACCGGAAGTCATAGCAGCCTTATGGAACTCCCTGAGGGACAGCCGGGGTTCAAGCCTGATGGAAGACAGCGTAAATACCGCTCTGATCGCAATGATTACCACGGCGGCCTACTTTCAAGTCGATCGGCCCCTTGCAAGACCCCTCCGGAGGGCTTTTATAACCCATATCGGATTGAGCGCCCTTTTCCAGGATATTTCTGTTTTGATAAACGGCGCAAGCGAAGATGACCTCCGAGACCACGCGTCGCGGTCTGCGGAATTGGCGAAAAACCTCGATCTACCCCGGGAATTCATCGCTGCAATTGCAAACCATCACAGGGTTACCGACTACAAAGGCAGGCCCATTCTCGAAAGCACACGACCGGCTCTCAGCGAGCGCATCCTGGTTTGTATTACTTATTTCCTGCTATGTGTCATGAGGAAGAATTTTGATCTAAGCCTCGCTGAAGCCATGTATGTTATGAATCACTATGCCCGCAGGCTTTATTTTGACCGGATGGTCGTTTTGGCCCTGGGCCAGATGGGAGTCGGAGGTTTTAAAAGCCGTATAATATCAGAGGCTGCCGAATTGGTACAACAATGCGATTATGGGTACGAACCCTACCTTTGGGATGTGAATGCCGCGATTCCCAACAGAATTATCTGTCGGCATCCTTCCTGCCGCTATTTGGGAAAAGAGCGGGTAACTTTGTTCCGCAGGGTCCTGTTTGAAACCCCTGAACACAGGTTCAACATTCCGGAAGGAGAATATCGTCATTGTCAGAAGTTGACCGGGCAACTTGGCCGCAGGATAGTAATGATTCACAAATCCGGTCACTGATTGTTTCATGGGGTCTGGATCTTGCGAAAATTGCCGCCGCGGTACGATTCTATTCCTGAATGCTCATACGATTAGCAATAATCCGGGATCAGTTGAACGGAACCAAACATTCTTTGAGAACAGCCAAGCCTGAAGTTCGATGGATGGAAAACTTCCACTAATTTTTTAACCCAAATGTCAAGACGCCATATCTTCCTTTTTAATAAATATTCAGAAATATTTTGTTTGACATGCTCAAGATTTCAGACCTATTTTGTGTATGGTTGATATTTGCTTGGAGACATTGCCATGGGAACGATGAAATCCCTGGTCAAGGCTAAGCCCGAACCCGGCCTGTGGATCGAAGAAGTCCCGATCCCTGAAGTCGGTATCAACGATGTGCTGATAAGAATCGTAAAGACCGCCATTTGTGGCACGGACGTTCATATCTACGACTGGGATGCCTGGGCCCGCAAAACGATTCCGGTTCCCATGACAGTCGGCCACGAGTTCGTCGGCCGGGTGGCCGACTTTGGAAGTAATGTCCACGATGTAAAGCTGGGCGACCTGGTTTCCGGAGAAGGCCATCTGGTTTGCGGCCGCTGCCGCAACTGCCTGGCCGGCAGGCGCCATCTTTGCAATGCCACAAGCGGCGTCGGTGTAAACCGGCCCGGCGCCTTCGCCGAATACCTATGCATTCCGGTAACAAACGTCTGGCATTGCGACCCCCAACTACCCACCGACATTCTTGCCTGCTTCGACCCTTTTGGTAATGCCACCCACACGGCCTTGGCCTTCGATTGCCTGGGAGAAGACGTTCTTATCACCGGGGCCGGCCCGATTGGCTGTATGGCTGCTGCAATCGTAAGACACGCCGGGGCGCGGCACGTTGTGGTCACCGACGTTGTTCCCTACCGGCTTGAGCTGGCCAAGAAGATGGGAGCGACCCTGGTGGTCGATGTACGCACCGAATCGATAGCCAAGACCCAGGAAAAACTGGGCATGAAAGAAGGTTTCGATATTGGGCTTGAAATGTCCGGGAGCGGCAAAGCCCTTCGGGAAATGCTGGCCAATATGTGCCACGGTGGAAAGATCGCCCTGCTTGGAATTCTTCCCAACGACACCTTGATCGACTGGGATCTGGTGGTTTTCAACGGGCTTACCATCAAGGGTATCTACGGCCGCCAGATGTATGAAACATGGTACAAGATGACCGTAATGCTCCAATCCGGCCTTGATATTTCGCCGATCATAACCCACAGGTTCGATTACAAGGATTTTGAGCAAGGTTTCCAGGTGATGAAATCCGGTCAATCCGGCAAGGTAATCCTGGACTGGACCAGCGCCGGCTGATTCACCCGCTTGTTGCAAGGGGAGGGATGAAATGTACGGGAGTATAAAGCAACATCTCCAAAAAACGTTGAAAGATATACGCCAGAAGGGTCTTTTCAAGGAAGAACGCATTTTGACTTCAAGCCAGAGCGCCAGGGTGCGGGTGAGCAGCGGGGCAGAGGTCCTCAACCTGTGTGCCAACAACTACCTTGGATTGGCCAACCATTCCCAGGTTGTCGCCGCAGCCAAGGCCGCCGCCGAACAGTGGGGATTCGGGCTTTCTTCGGTCCGCTTTATTTGTGGAACCCAAGCCCTGCACAAGGACCTGGAAGCGGCTGTAAGCCGTTTTCTGGCAACAGAAGACACGATTTTGTATTCTTCCTGCTTTGATGCCAATACCGGGCTTTTCGAGACCTTGCTGGGGCCTGAAGACGCCGTTTTGTCCGATGAGCTGAACCATGCCAGTATTATTGACGGCATCAGGCTTTGCAAAGCACGTCGCTTCAGGTACCGCCATGGTGACATGCAAGACCTGGAGGCCAAGTTGCAGCAGTCATCGGATTGCCGTTTCAGGATGATCGCAACAGACGGTGTTTTTTCCATGGACGGTGATGTCGCCAAGCTGGAGCAGATTTGTGATCTGGCCGAAAAGTACGATGCCCTGGTGATGATCGACGATTCACATGCCGTCGGCTTTTTCGGACCGGAGGGCCGTGGCAGCCACGAATACTGCGGTATTATGGGTCGTCAGGATATTCTCACCGGAACTTTCGGCAAAGCCCTTGGAGGCGCAAGTGGAGGGTACGTCAGCGGCCGCAAGGAGATCATCGAGCTTCTGCGGCAGCGCTCAAGGCCCTATCTTTTTTCCAACACCCTGGCGCCGATGATTGCCGCAGCTTCCCTAAAGGCCCTTGAGATCTTGTCCGCTTCAACCGAGCTCAGGGACCGGCTGGAGGAAAACACTCGCTATTTCAGGGATTCGATGACCAGGCTCGGTTTTGAGATCAGACCGGGCGAGCATCCCATCGTTCCAATAATGCTGGGTGATGCTGTAATTGCCCAGAAAATGGCTGCCAGGCTGCTGGAAAGAGGAGTTTACGTGATCGGCTTTTTTTACCCGGTCGTACCCATGGGCAAGGCGCGTATCAGGGTTCAACTGAGCGCCCTGCACACAAGGCAAGATCTCGATTTCGCAATGGAGCAGTTTGATGCCGTCAAGCGGGAACTCGGTATCTAGCAACCAGCGTGCGGCTTTATTTCTTTTCGATCTTTACGGCGATTGAATATTTCCCCGGTCCGGTGATTACCATTGCCAAACAAACCAGGCAGAGTGTGGCGGCGTAAAGGGGGAGCGTTTTGTATCCGGAGGTAAAATAGTTCAGACCGAAAGCTCCATAAACCAGGGAGTATATTAGACAGCTCAACCTGAACAGGTATCCGCTTGCAAGACTGAAAGCTCCCAGGCCCAGCAGTACCAGCAGGATAAGTCCCACCGCATTGCCAGGGCCGGTATTTCCGATCAGCGGAAGGTCGGCGGCAAATGCCGACCAGGCCGCGCGGCCGGCTTTGAGCTTTGGAAACACAATCCCGATGGTCATCAAAACCAATGCCATACGCATGATCAACAATCCCAAATCAACGTGTCGCTCATTGTTTTTGAACATGATTTATCTACCATATCTTGTATTAGGGTTTGATAATAGCACCAAGAACATGTATAATATCCGTTTAGTGAAAAGTAATCCGGGCCGATTCGTTTCCAATTGATACTGATCGTATATATCTGATATGAATAGACGCCGGTTTTTATGGACAAGCCTGCTGGGGTTGGTTTCAGCCGCCTTGCGCCCGCAAAGTGTTCTTGCTCTCGATAAGCCCGGTGTTCGCCCCCGCCTGGCCCTTATTATAGATGATATCGGTTTCAGCCGCAAACGGGCTCACGCCTTTCTCGAACTTGGCGTACCCATCACCTACGCAATTTTACCGCGTGTTTTCTATACCACCGAACTGGCCGAAGAAATTAATCGCTCGGGCCATGAAATTATTCTTCACCAACCCATGGAGCCCATCCGGTCCGATCTAGACCCCGGTCCTGGTGCCCTTTATGTGAACTATCCCCCAGAACGTATTGAAGATGTGTTGGACGCCAACATTGCCACCGTACCCTATGCCGTGGGGGTCAATAACCACATGGG
>JALVRI010000116.1 GCA_027031325.1 Desulfobacteraceae bacterium | reverse complement strand
TTGCCTGAAATCAATCTCTGGATCCTGCCGGTTTTGGATCGCAGATGCCTCGTTCATTTGCCATTCTCCCAAGATTAATAACCAAAATTTTGAAAAATTACTTCCCTCGGGCTAGGCCCAAAAGATCCGAATTGTATCGATGGGAAATCGATCAAGCGACGGTAGTCTGGACCACTGGGCAATTATCGACACAAGCGCCACAGCCGGTACACAGGTCCATGTCGATGCTGCGGGCCCGTTTCCTGACCTTGACCCGGAATTTGCCGGGCTGGCCCTCAACCGCCTCGATGTCGGAGTAAGTTATCAACTCGATGTTCAAATGCCGGCCGACCTCGACCAGTACGGGCGAGATGATTCACATGGCACAGTCGTTGGTGGGAAAGGTCTTGTCCAACTGGGCCATTACCCCGCCTATGGAAGGTGATTTTTCAACCAGGTAAACGTAATAGCCGGAATTGGCCAAATCAAGGGCTGCCTGCATCCCGGCAATACCGCCACCCACTACCATGACAGAACCGATTACCTCATTAGCCATTGTTTATCTCCTGTCTGGGTAAAACAAAACTTCATGCGCAACGGCAATTTGGATGTTGACGCATTGCAATCTGACGAATGCTGAAACAGAACCAAATTTTTTCTCTATAGACTGTAACTCAAGTTGTCAATAAAATTCGGGTACCTGCTGACCGGGCACAGGAAAGGTGGCCCGGGATTTTTATGAGATTATGCTCATATTTCAGCAAATTATTCACCGCCTTGAACCCGGATTTTGCAGCTGGCCAGTTTGGCGAAGATGCGAGGCCGAGGACAGGCAGACCTGCTCTAGTACTTCAACTGCCCTCCAACAAAGCAGATTCGGTAAAATCAAAAGCCCCTTGCGGCTTCAAATGCCTGATGATTTATCACCTAATGAACTTCACCTTGCCGGTTGCGGCACGGCAGGGAACAAATACATGCTGACTATTTAATAATTCGATGTAATTGCTTATTGTAGGCATTTGAAGTGCATAATCCGGGTTGAAAAGTCCCGGGCCTGGAAGCTCCCGGCTTTCAGGCCCCTTGGGCCCATATCCCCGGCATGCCGGCCGGCTTGAGGTTGACTTGGGCGGTCAAATCACTATTATCTATAGACAAGGGCAAGTGCAACCCGGCGGGCAAACCGACTCGGGCTTCAGGGCAATTCTCCCAGGCGGTCAAGCCGCAGAAAGGATCCAGGGATGAACTTCAAGGACATCAACGAAATCATCGACTTTGCAATCGAAAAAGAAAAAGAAGCCGTCGAATTCTACCTGAACCTCTGTAGGGAGGAAAAGTTTTCCGGAAAACGGCAGATGTTTGAAGAATTCGCAGACCAGGAACGCAAGCACCAGAGCCTGCTTGAAGATTTGAAGGCCGGACAGGCCGGGCACAGACTTGAAGACTACAAGTTCAAGTGGATCACCGACATCAAGCGCAGTGATTTTAGCGACGAAATAGTTTATCGCCCCGGAATGCCATACAATGAAATCCTGATGTTGGCCGCCAAGCGGGAAGAAAAAGCCCTCAAGTTATACAACGAGCTGCTGGCCAAGGCTGAAAGCGAAGAAGCCCGCAAGGTTTTCAAAGTCCTCTGCCAGGAAGAGGCCAAGCATAAGCTGGCCCTGGAAAGTCTATACGACGATTTCATGGCCGAAATGGGCGATTGACAGTGGCCTTCAAAAATTTGACGTGGATACAAACCCGCCGCAGCCCAAGCCCAACCTGATCGTCATCTGTGGTCCGACCGGTATCGGCAAGACCGGGTTCGCCATAGAACTTGCCCGGCGTTTCAACGGCCAGATCATCGGCGCAGATTCGATGCAGATATACAGGCACCTTGAAATCGGCACGGCCAAGCCCACGGCCACCGAAAGGCGGCAGGTGCCCCATCACCTGGTGGACTTCATCGATCCCGGTCAGGATTTCGACGCCGCGGCCTTTGCCCGCCGTGCAGCGGCCGTAATAAGGGATCTTTGCTCCCGTAATATCCTGCCGTTTGTCGTCGGCGGCACCGGCCTTTACATAAAGGCGCTGCTGAAGGGGCTTTTCAAGGCAGAGGCCAAAGATACCAGGCTGCGGCAAATGCTGCAGCAAAAGGCGCAATCCCTCG
>JALVRI010000115.1 GCA_027031325.1 Desulfobacteraceae bacterium | reverse complement strand
TGTAGCTGTTACCTACGTGGGTTACAGCGCCCGCAAGCTGGCCTTGGAGCAGTCGCTGGACAAGGCCCACGAGGTGGCGCGCAGGTGGGGTGCTGTTGTCCAGGCAGACATCCAGACCGCCATGGATACCGCCCGTACCTTGGCCCAAGCACTTGAGGGCATGAAGATCAGGGGGGTACCCTCGAGGGACATGATCGATGGTATTTTGAAACGGGTTCTTGAGCGTTATCCGTCCTATCTTGCGGTTTGGACCTGCTGGGAGCCGAACGCTTTGGACGGCCGGGATTTCAGGTACGTCAACGCGGTCGGTCATGACGCCACCGGCAGGTATATCCCGTACTGGAACAGGCTCACCGGCAAGATCGACGTTCAGCCTTTGAAAAATTATAATACTCCGGGAGCTGGAGACTATTATCTCAAGCCCTTTAAATCAGGCCGGGAAACGGTGTTTGACCCCATTGCCTTCGATTACAAGGGAAAAAAGGAACTCAAGACGATTCTTGCCGTGCCCATCAAGTATGAAGGCAAGGTAGTAGGGGTCGTGGGAGTCGACATTCCCCTCCGGCATTTTCAACCCGTAATCAAGAAGGTAAGATTCTTTCAAGTTGGATACGGTTTCCTGATTGCCAACAACGGAGTTTTCGTTGCCCATCCAACCAAGTGGACCAACGTGGGCAAGCCCATGGAATACTTCAAGTTCAAACCCGAAGTCATCCAGGCTGTCAAGCAGGGTCGTGAAACTTACCAGTACAAGGTTTCAAAGACCACGGGTAAAAAGACCTATTACGCTTTTGCTCCCATCAAGATCGGTTTTTCTGACAAGAAATGGTCCCTGGCGACCAATATCCCCATCGATAAGCTTACGGCTCCGGCCAGGAAGATCTGGTATACAAGTCTGATCATCGGTATCGTCGTCCTGGTTGTTGTCGGTCTCGTAGTTTGGCTCTTGACAGGTGGTATCACCCGTCCGATTTTGGGTATTTCCGATACCATCCGCAAGGTCGCCCAGAAACGTGATCTGACTCTCGAGGTTGCGGTTAAATCACGGGATGAACTAGGTGTCATGGCCCGTGAATTCAATAACATGATGAAAGCCTTGCGGGATGCCTTCGGTACCGTAGACATTGCCGCCAGGCGCGTGAACGAGCAGTCGGCCGAAGTGGCCCGGAGGGCGACGGCAAACAGGCAGCGCGCCGAAGAAGAACAGCAACAAATGAACACCATCCAGGAGACGGTTGACAAGATGGGCGAAACCGCCGGAGAAGTCCAGCAGGCATCAAACGCCCAGGCGGAGGTGGCCCAGACCTCGTTGCGCCGTGTCCAGCAATTGATAGAGAGCATGCAACAGGTGGACGACGCTTCCGGTGAGCAGATTCAGGAAGCGAGCATAGCTACCGAACGCGTTGGTGTTATGGGTGAAACCGGTGCCAAGGTCGTTGCAACAGCCCAGATGCAGGGTGAACAGGTTAGAAAGGTTACCGAAGCCTTGCAGGACATCAGCAAGGCGGTGGAGGAAATGAACCAGGCGGCCGCCAGGGCTACTGACCACGGTCAGGCGGTTTTGCAGGCGGCGGAAGAAGGGACCCTCTCGGTTCAGGCCACGGTTAAAGGTATGCAGGCCATTAAGGAATCATCTGACCAGATTTCTGAAATTATTGGGGTTATTACAGAAATTGCCGAGCAGACAAACCTTTTGGCCCTTAATGCCGCCATTGAGGCTGCCCGTGCCGGTGCCCATGGTAAGGGTTTTGCTGTGGTTGCCGACGAAGTTGGAAAGTTGGCCCAGCGATCTTCCGAGGCGGCCAAGGAGATTACCCAGCTGATCAAGGATTCGACTGCCAGGGTCGAAGAGGGTACCAGGCTGACAGGCCGATCCAACGAGGCTTTGAAGAAGATCGCCGAAGGTGGTGATATCAACATGCGCGCCATCGAAGAAATCGCCCGTTCGGCCAATATCCTGGCCGAGGGTACCCAAGAGGTCAACAAGCTGATGCAGGACCTGAACCGCTTGGCTGAAGAGATTCGACAAATGGCCGGCCAGCAGGGTCAGCGCCGTGAGGCCGCCCAGAAAGCCTTGACGGCTTTGGTGGAAAAGTCGAACATGATTTCGTCTCTGGTTGCCAAGGCTTCCGAGCGGGCAGGCGC
>JALVRI010000114.1 GCA_027031325.1 Desulfobacteraceae bacterium | reverse complement strand
CCCTTTGTGCCGGACAGGTGGAACTCGACCGCGACCGGATTGCCCAGGAGGCCGCCATCCTGGCCGACCGTAGTGACATTTCAGAGGAACTGGTGCGGGCCGCCAGCCACCTGGAGCAGTTTGGCCAGATAATGGATGGGGACGAGCCTGCCGGTCGCAAGCTGAACTTCCTGCTCCAGGAAATCAATCGCGAGTTCAACACCATGGGTTCCAAGCTGGGCAAGGCCGAGGTGGCCCACCTGGTGGTCGAAGCCAAGGCCGAGATAGAAAAACTCCGGGAACAGGTTCAGAACATCGAGTAATAGATACCACCCCGGCCCCGTACTGACGGGACGGTGACAGGGAAGAACGGTAAAATGGAACGGACGTTGCTCAACATCGGGTTCGGCAATACAGTGGTGGCCGACAGGGTGGTTGCCATCGTGGCCCCTAATTCGGCTCCCATGAAGCGTCTCAAGGACGAGGCCCGCAAGAAAAACTGCCTGGTGGACGCAACCCATGGCCGGCGCACCAGGTCCATCATCATCATGGACAGCAACCATGTGGTGCTTTCCGCCATCCAGGCCGAAACCATTTCCCAGCGTTTCGAGCAGGTCAAGGGACAGGAATGACCATGGCCCCGGCAACCGCCAAGGGAAATCTGTTCATAATTTCGGCCCCCTCGGGGGCCGGCAAGACCACCTTGTGCAAGCGTTTGCGCAAGGCCTTCCCCGGCCTGGTGTACTCTGTCTCCGCGACTACCCGTGCTCCGCGGCCGGGGGAAGTCGATGGGCGGGATTACCATTTCGTGACCCGGGAGCAATTCGAGCGCGGTATCGAAGACGGCCTTTGGGCCGAGTGGGCCAAGGTGCACGATAACTACTACGGCACCCCCGCCACCCCCATAGATCAGGCCTTGAAGCAGGGACGTTCGGTCCTGCTGGATATAGATGTTCAGGGAGCCCGCCAATTGCTTGACCGTTATCCGGAGGCAGTGACGATTTTCATCATGCCCCCCGACATGCAAACCCTGGAAAAAAGGCTTGCCGGCCGGGGGACCGATCGACCCGAGGTGATCGCCCGGCGGTTGGAAAACGCCCGCCGGGAAATGGAACAGAAAGATTTATATGGTCATGTTATAGTCAACGATGACCTGGAGCAGGCTGTCGCCCGGCTTGTCAGCCTGGTGGGAAGTTACCTGGACAAGAACCAGGGCCAAGGGGGATGAAAAGAAGGTCGCCGGCCATAGAACTTATCTACGGTTTCCATCCGGTCAACGAGGCCCTGGCTGCAGGCCGCAGGCGCTTGCACCGCCTCCTGGTCAGCCGGCCGGCCGACAGCCGGCGGAAGCAGGAGCTGATGGCGATGGCTGCACGTTGCGGGGTTCCGGTCACGATTCTGGCGCCCGAACAGTTTGCGCAGCGGGTGAAGGCGGCCGGACACAACGGGGTGGCCGCCGAGGCCGATCCTTACCGCCTGGAAAGCTTGGAAAGGGTGCTGGCTGTAAAAAGGAGCGCTCTGCCCTTCTGGGTGATTCTGGACCAATTGAGCGATCCCCGTAATCTGGGCGCCATAGCCCGCAGTGCCTACTGTGCCGGGGTGGATGCGATTGTCGTGCCCCGTGACCACTCGGCACCGCCCAACCCCGCGGCCGTCAAGGCTTCGGCCGGTGCGCTTGAACACATGACCCTGGTGGCGGTGACCAACCTGGCCCGTACAGTCCAACAGTTGAAAAAAGAAGGCTTCTGGGTCGCGGCCCTGGACGCCCGGGGGTCGATACCGCTTTTCGAGGCCGATTTCAAGGTTCCCCTGGTGCTGGTGATCGGCGCTGAAGACAGGGGTGTCAGGCCGCTTGTAAAAAAGTACTGCGATTTAAAGGTGGCTATTCCCCAGCAGGGAAAGTTGGGATCCCTGAATGCCGCTTCGGCGGCGACGGTGGCCTTTTTTGAGGTGATGCGCCAGCGGTGCTACGGCTGATGGTGCCACCTTCGGGTCCAAATACAGTTTCGGGGCAGGCCGGATGCACAGTTTGCTCCGCCAATCCGTGGAAGGAGGCTTGCATTGAGCAATGTGACAAACTCAGGGCTGATAAGCCTGGCGCCGGACGGCAGCCTGGTGGTACCGGACCGGCCGGTGATACCTTTTATAGAGGGAGACGGTATCGGTGTC
>JALVRI010000113.1 GCA_027031325.1 Desulfobacteraceae bacterium | reverse complement strand
ACTGGGCCGTGCGATGATCGGAAAGGGTGATCACCCGGTCGACCCCTGCCGCACCGCACCACCTTTTCTGGGCAAAAGGAAGATCCATGCTGATGGTCAGGATGCTGACTTCTTCTCCCAGCCTGGCGGCCTCGGTGTTGAAGCGCCTGGTCTGCATGTCACACACCGGAGTATCTAGAGAAGGAACAGAAGACAGGATGACAATCCTGCCCCGGTAATCCGTTAGGTTCACCGGTTGCAACTCGTTATCGAGCAAGGTGGCATCCGGGATGGGACTGTCCAGGGTGACGCTGTCGCCCACCAGGTTCAGGGGATTGCCGTTCATGGTAACCGTTTTTTGATTCTCATTCATGGCTGCCTCTCGTTTTTGGGCTAAGGTTTGGTGGTTATCAAGATAAAGTTAAGCCCTGGCGGGAATATGGCAAGCCGTTTACTCATATTTTAAGGTTACAGGGGCCGCCGGCGGATGAATCACCTCCATCTTGAGCCTGGCGAATGAATGCCGCCGCCGGATGTCATTTACGATTTGAGCCACTGATTTCCATTTCGGCTTGCCGAAACTGGAGGTGTAAAAGTCGATCTGTTTTTCGGCCAGCTCTATCACCCGCGGGTCGTTTTCGATCCGGCCGGGTGCAAGTCCCTGGTCAAGGCCCTCGGTTACCAGTTCCACCAGGTCGTAGTCGTATCCCAGGTCTTTGAAGTCGGTTTGTCCGGGCTCCAGTCCGGCTGTCGGTGTGCGCTTGACGATGGCATCCGGCAGTCCAAGGAAAGCGGCCAGCTCCCTTACCAGCCTTTTGGAAAGGCCGGCAATGGGGCTGATGTGGACCGCACCGTCCCCAAAGAGAGTATAGTAGCCGATGCCGAAATCCTCGTCCTTGTTACCGGTTCCGGCCACGATCTTGTTCTCGGTGGCGGCCTTGGTGTTCAGGACGTTGGCCCGGATGCGGGAGATCAGGTTGCCGCGGTGATAGTGATCTTCGAAAGCCTCGGGATTGGTGGTTCGGAAGGCGGTTATGACCGCTTCAAGGTCGCAGACCTGGTGGCGGATTTCAAGCCTGCGGGCCAGGTCCCGGGCATCGGCTGCATCCTGACTGCTGTTCAGGGAAGAAGGCAGAATGTAACCGACCAACTCCAGGGGTGCCCGGCTATCGCGGTTATACCGGTCGAAGGCCCGCCTGATCACCGCCGCGGTGGTGCTGGAATCGACGCCTCCTGAAAGGCCCACCACGCACCCGGTGGCCTTTGCCTTGAGAACTCTTTCGATAACGAACCTGCCGATCTGGTCGGCAACTTGCTGACAGTCGATTTGGGGTAATCTGATCATGGTGAGGTCCTTTTTAGCTATAATTGTTTCCAAGGGGCTGATTTTGATGGACTGGAATTCCGGCAGCCCGCTGGCCGGCCCGTGACCTGGTCCGGAAATGCGGCCCCCCGCAGGCGCCCTTGCCAGGTGTTTCTTTCCTCAAGCTTTTGCCTGATGGCTTCCAGGTTGGCCTGTTTTTCCAGTGCCCATTGGGGGGCCAAGAGCTGCCGGCGATGGGGATCGCCCGTCAAGCGCTGGATGACCATCTCGGGTGGTAACCTTTCCAGGAAATCACAGACCAATTCCAGGTAGCGCTGGCGGCTGAGGCATTTGTAAAGACCCCGGCGGTACATGCGTGCCAGGGGGGTTCCCCTGACAACGTAAAGCAGGTGGAGCTTTACACCGTCGATTCCGAGGCTTGCCAAGGCATCGGCCGTTTCCAGCATCATGGACCTGTCTTCGCCGGGAAGGCCCAGGATGACATGGGCGCAGATCCTGATCCCGCGCTCCTTCGTAGCTTCGACAGCCTTGCAGAAGCAGGCGAAATCGTGGCCCCGGTTGATCAGCTTGAGGGTCCGGTCATGGGCCGATTGAAGACCGTATTCCATCCATACCAGGTGGGTGCGGGCGTAATTTTCCAGCAGGTCGAGGATCGGCCGGTTGACACAGTCGGGCCGGGTGCCGATTGCCAGGCCGACCACGTCCTTTACGGCCAGGGCTTCGTCCCAGCAGGCCTTGAGTTTTTCAAGCGGAGCGTAGGTGTTGGTGAAGGCCTGGAAATAGGCTATAAACTTGCGCGCCTTGAACCTGCGGGCCACGGCCAGCTTGTTTTGTTCCAGTTGCCGGGTTATGGAAAGCCCCTTTTTCCAGGCCCCGGTTCCCGAACCGGCGGCATTACAGTATATGCAGCCACCGGTGGAAATGGTGCCGTCGCGGTTGGGGCAGGTAAAACCGGCATCGACGGTCAGCTTGTGAACCCGCTGGCCGAAAATACTGCGCAGGTAGGTGTTAAGATCGGTGTAGCGAAGGGCCATGGCCGATTTTCCTTTGCCTTGGACAGGTTTTGGTTTTATATATACAACTTCGGCCATGGAAGTAAACAGGCACGGCAATCCGACCCGGGCCGGTGCGGGCGAGGCGTAACCCCGCCTCAGCTTTGATCGGCATGCCGGGCAAGGTCGGGTAGCTATGGCAAGATATCCTCAAAAATACGATCTGATCGTGGTGGGCGCCGGCCATGCCGGCTGCGAGGCGGCCCTGGCGGCTGCCCGCATGGGATGCCGGGTGATGCTGGCTGCCATCGACTGGGACAAGGTTGCGGCCATGCCCTGCAGCCCGTCAATCGGAGGCATGGCCAAGGGGCAGCTGGTGCGCGAAATCGACGCCCTGGGCGGGGAGATGGCCAGAATCACCGACCAGAGCGCCATCCAGTACAAGGTGCTCAACACCAAGAAGGGACCGGCGGTCCAGTCCTCCAGGACCCAGAATGACAAGAATCGCTATCACCGGGCCATGAAAGCGGTGCTGGAAAAGCAGCCCGGCCTGGATTGCCGCCAGGCCATGATCGAAAAGCTGGTGGTCGAGGGCGGACAGGTGGTCGGGGTGGAGGACAATACCGGTTACGGTTACCAGGGCCGGTCGGTCATCCTGGCTACCGGAACCTTTCTTGCGGGACTGATCCACATCGGCTTTACTTCCTTCAAGGCCGGCCGGGCCGGTGAGTTTGCCAGCTACGGTCTGGCCGAAGATCTGCGCAGGCTGGGATTCGAGCTGGGCCGGATGAAGACCGGCACACCTCCGCGACTCAAGCGCAGCAGTATCGATTTTTCCCGTTTCAGCCCCCAGGCGGTGGATGAAAATCCGCGCCCTTTTTCTTTTTTTACCGAAAAGATCAGCCTTCCCCAGGTTCCCAGCCATATCGGGCGGACCAACCCCAGGGTGCATGCCATCGTGCGATCCAACCTGGAACGTTCGGCGCTCTACGGCGGGATCATCAAGGGGGTACCGGCCAGATATTGCCCTTCTTTCGAAGACAAGATTGTGCGTTTCGGCGACCGCGAAAGTCACCAGATCATCCTCGAGCCCGAAGGACTTGATACCGAGGAAATATATGCCAGCGGACTGGGCAATTCCCTGCCCCTGGAAATCCAGCTGGAAATGGTGCGGGCCGTGGAGGGTCTCGAGGAGGCCGAGATTATCCGGCCGGCCTACGCCATCGAGTACGACTACGTCGATCCCATCCAGCTCAAGCCTACCCTGGAGACCAAGAGGGTCGGCGGGCTGTACCTGGCCGGCCAGATCAACGGCACTTCCGGGTACGAGGAGGCTGCGGCCCAGGGGTTGTGGGCCGGTATCAACGCCGCCTGTGCCGTCCAGGGCCGGCCGCCCTTTGTCCTGGATCGTTCCCAGGCTTACATGGCGGTGATGATCGACGACCTGGTAACCAGGGGGACCAGGGAACCTTACAGGATGTTTACCAGCCGGGCCGAGTACCGCCTGATGTTGCGGGAAGACAACGCCGACCTGAGACTGATGGAAATCGGGGCCCGGCTTGGTTTGATCCCGGCCGAAGCCGCCCGGGACGTGGCCCGGCGCAAGCAGCAGATCTCGGCCGAGATAGATCGGTTGAAAAAGACCATCGTCAAGCCCGCGGCCGGGGTGAACGACTATCTGGCCGCCAGGGGAACGGCCGTCCTGACCGGCGGCGTGCCGGCCGACCGCTTGCTCAAACGCGCCCAGCTGGACTACGATGTGATCCGGCGTTTCGTACCGCCCGAAGATCCGGTCCCTGACAAGGTTGCCCGGCAGGTGGAAATAGAGATCAAATACGAAGGCTACATCCAGCGTCAACTGGCGGAGATAGAACGCTTCAAGTCCCTGGAACAGATCCGTGTTCCGGAGGATCTGGATTACCGCTCCATCAGCGGGCTTTCCAACGAACTGAAAGAGAAGTTGGAAAAGGTTCGTCCCCAAAGCCTGGGACAGGCTTCCAGGATCTCCGGGATTACTCCTGCCGCCTTGTCGGTCCTGATGATATATTTGAAGGCTATCGGCAGAAAATGATCAGACTGCGATTGGAAAAGCTGAAGATACCGCTGCTGGAACCGGTGGACCTGGATGTCGCCGCCGGCCAGTGGATCGGCCTGCAGGGGCCTTCGGGTTCCGGTAAGACAATGTTACTGCGGGCCGTCGCCGACCTCGATCCCCACGGTGGCAGGGTACTGCTGGACGGAACTTCGTGTGACCAGATTCAGCCGCCCCTGTGGCGGCGCCAGGTCTCCTATCTGGCTGCCGAAAGCGCGTGGTGGTTCGATCGGGTCGGGCCGCATCTTGAGGAGGTGCCCGCGGACTGGTTGGAGTCTCTCGGTTTCGGAAGCGAAGTTATGGAGTGGTCGGTGCGAAGACTTTCTTCCGGAGAAAGACAGCGCCTGGCCTTGTTGAGAATGCTTGCCAACCGGCCCAAAGTCCTGCTTCTCGATGAACCGACGGCCAACCTCGACCGGGCCTCGATGGAGACTGTCGAAGAGCTGCTGGCAGGCTATGGCCGGCGCAGCAAGCCGGCCGTCATCTGGGTCAGCCACGACCCCGGGCAGCTTGAAAGGGTCTGCGAACATATTTATACCATTGCTGATGGACGCTTGGTTTAAGGTTTGCGGGCCGGGGAAACGGACATGACCATAATCTCTCTCAGCGCCTTCGACCTTGCCATGGCAGCGGGGCTGATCATCCTGCTGGCTGTGATTTCGCTCGTCATGCGCCTGGGGCTGGAAAAACAGCTCCTGCTGGCCGGCTTGCGGACCACGGTCCAGTTGCTGCTTATCGGGTTGATACTCAAGGCCCTGTTTGCGGCAGCCGATGCCGGCTGGATCGCCCTGATGGCCCTTGCCATGCTGGTGGCAGCCGGCAGGGAGGTTTCGGCGCGCCAGCAGCGCCGCTTTTCAGGTTGGTGGCGGATGGGGATCGGTACGGTTGCCATGTTGATTTCGTCTTATACGGTAACCATCTTTGCGCTTGTGATGGTGATCGGCGCCGATCCCTGGTATCGACCCCAGTACGCGGTTCCCCTTTTGGGGATGCTGCTGGGCAATACCATGAACGGGATAGCCATCGGCCTGGACAGGCTCACCTCGGCGGCCGTGGATCAGCGGGCGGTAATCGAAGCCCGCCTGGCCCTCGGACAGCCGTGGCGCCAGGCGGTGGAAGACGTCAGCCGGGCAAGTATCCGCAGCGGGCTGATTCCTATCATCAACTCGATGATGGTGGCCGGGCTGGTGAGCCTGCCGGGGATGATGACCGGCCAGATCCTGGGCGGGAATCCTCCCATGGAAGCTGTCAAGTATCAGATCCTGATCATGTTTCTGATTGCCGGTGGTACCGGTCTGGGAACCATGGCGGCGGTCTGGATAGGGTCGCGCCGGCTTTTTGACAACCGCCAGCGGCTACGGATAGATCGCCTCGAGTCCCGCTGAGCAGTGCGGCCCTTCTTTACCGTGGTGGCTTGACAGCCGGTCTGAGACAACTTATTTTCCATTTCGGAACAAATTTTGCATGGTTACACATGGTCACGTGTAATACGAGATAGATCGGGGGTAAAATAGATGGCAGGCACCGACTATTATGAAATTTTGGGTGTGGACCGCAACGCCTCGGAAAACGAGATCAAGAAGGCCTACCGCAAGCTGGCCATGAAATATCACCCGGACCACACCAAGGGTGACAAGAATGCCGAAGAGAAGTTCAAAAAAATCAGCGAGGCCTACGCCGTCCTGAGCGACAAGGAAAAGCGCAAGCAGTACGATACTTACGGCGAGGCAGGATTTCATCAAAAGTTCTCCCAGGAAGATATCTTCAGGGATTTCGATTTCAGTGAAATTTTACGCGAATTCGGTTTGGGATCCGCCTTTTCCGGCCGTGGTGGCAGGGTTCGTTTTTCTTTTGGTGGTTCTCCCTTCGGTTCCGGATTCAACAGTCCCAAAAGTGGGGCGGAGCAATTGAAAGGAGCCGACCTGGTCTACGAGCTACCGCTTAGCTTGGAAGAAGTGGCCAGCGGTACTACCCGTACCGTAACCCTCCAGCACCAGGGGAAGACGGAAAATGTCGTTGTCAAGATACCCAAGGGGATGATTTCGGGAAAAAAGTTACGCCTGGCAGGCAAGGGTGAACCAGGTCCTTACGGCGGACCTCCCGGTGATCTGTATATCCGCTCCAAAGTTCTACCCCACCCCGTTTTCCAGGTAGACGGGTACGATCTTATCGTCAATCGCAATATCAAGTTGAGCGAGGCCCTCTTAGGCACCCGGATATCTGTGCCAACCGTTGAGGGAAACCAGTTGAAACTGAAAATACCACCGGGAACGAAGCATAAGACCAAGATGAGGCTTGCCGGACACGGCCTGCCGCGCATGAAAGGCGGTGGCAA
>JALVRI010000112.1 GCA_027031325.1 Desulfobacteraceae bacterium | reverse complement strand
TTGGCCATAGGGCGTTAAAATCCTCCTCAAAATGCTCATTTATTACCAATAAACTGCGCTTTTTCGTCGGATTTTGCCTTGTCTGACCTGCGCTCATGACGTTTTTCAACAGCCTGACAGATCAATGAACACGTTTTTTTCCGGCTTCGGCAAGCTCTGTCAGCTTCCGGCCTGGATTGCTGAACCTGGCCAGAAAAATCATGGCTGCAATTATATAGGGCTTGTAGCCGGCTTGCTTGTAGAGCAGGTCCCGGTAACGCTCAAACACCTGTGCGCTCACTTCTCCCCGGTTGCAACTTACGCCGCTGATATCCGCCGGAAGACAGTGCATATACAGGGCATCGCCGCCATTGGTTTTTTGCATCAGTTGCTCGTTGCATTCCCAGTTTTTGAATTCGGCGTTTTGGGCCAGCAATTCTTTTTCAAGGGCCTTGATGCCTTCAATGTCACCCCGGCCGTAGAGTTCGGTGCGTTTTTCCATGGCTTCAAACGGAGCCCAGCTTTTGGGATAAACAATGTCGGCTCCCTCGAATGCTTCTTCCATGCTGTGGGTCTTGGAAAAACTTCCACCTGCCGTATGCGCATTTTTCAAGGCGATTTCCTCAACCTCGGGCATAAGCTCATAGCCTTCCGGATGGGCCAGGACAACGTCCATCCCGAACCTGGTCATCAGGCCGATTATACCCTGGGGTACTGAAAGGGGTTTTCCGTAAGATGGTGAATATGCCCAGCTCATGGCTATCTTTTTGCCTTCAAGCTTTTCTTTCGCGCCAAAATACTTGATCAAATGCATGGCATCGGCCATGGACTGGGTGGGGTGGTCGATGTCGCATTGCAGGTTCACCAGGGTCGGACGCTGCTCCAGGATACCGGCATCATAGCCTGCCTGTACCGCTTCGGCCACCTGGCGCATGTAAGTATTTCCCTTACCGATATACATGTCGTCCCTGATTCCGATCACCTCTGCCATGAAGGAAATCATGTTGGCGGTTTCACGAACCGTCTCACCGTGGGCGATTTGGGACTTGCCTTCATCCAGGTCCTGGAGCTCAAGGCCCAGCATGTTGCAGGCGCTGGCAAAACTGAAGCGGGTTCGCGTGGAATTGTCGCGAAACAGGGATATGGCCAGGCCGCTTTCAAAAACCTTGGCAGAAAGATTGGCCAGCCGCATTTTTCGGAAAACTTCGGCCACCTGGAATACCGCCTGAATCTGGTCATCGCTAAAATCCCAAGTCAGTAGAAAATCTTTCAAAAACATCCCCTGGCAATCCAGCATGTCCAGAGCGCTGATCGATTCTTCAATGCTTTTCTTGTCCACTTTTAAATCTCCTGAAACAAGACAACCCGGTGAAATTATACTTCGACTGCTCTTTGTTAAAGCAAACCTACCCGTTGGTTAAACTCGGCGATAAGATCGTCTATATCGCCGACCTTGTTGAAGGTCCCGTACCAATAGTTGTCATGATCGTACCATTGGGCGTTCAATTCCTGAACTTGCTTTCCCTGCTGCTCAATCCAGGTGAAATACTTCAAATTGTGGATCGTCTTGCGATCGTAGTAGGTCAGCTCCTTTACCCAGTCGATGGTCGTGGATTGAAGTAATTCCAGGTCCCGCCAGGCATCCGGCTCGCTGTAGGCTCCACGTTCCCGGTTCAATTCGGCAAGGCGTGACTGGTAAAGCTGCATGGAATCGGTGGCGATGGTGACCACGTAGTCATCTTCGTCAAGCTCGTTGTACTTGGCAAACTTGATGGCCGCTATGGTGTTGCCGATTCCGGAAATTCCAAGCAAATCGAGACGGTCGACAAGTTCGGCCGAAACACCGGCGGCCTTGAGGATCTTTTTCCCCTGCTTTTCGTTGAACAGGCGCAGCAAGCGCATGGGAACCTCATCGTCGACGGCAATCACAAAATCAGTGTCCCTGCAGTCGTGAACCCAGGGTACATGCTTGTCGCCTATGCCCTCGATACGATGATCGCCGAATCCGTTCTGCAACAAGGTAGGGCACTGCAAGGCTTCGGCTGCGGCCAGCTTGGACTTGGGGTATTTCAATTTCAGGTAGTAGCCCGCCCCGAGGGTTCCCCCGGAGCCGGAAGAAGAGACGAAACCGGCAAAGCGTTTTTTGCCTGTAAGCAACCGCCCCAACAGTTCTTCTACCGCGCCGCCTGTAACCGAAAAATGCCACATGGGGTTGCCCAGTTCATCAAACTGGTTGAAAATCTGCAAATCCTGCCCGGAATTTCTCAGTTCCCAGCACTTGTCGAAAATTTCTTTCACGTTGGATTCGCAGCCCGGGGTGGCAATCACCTCACCTGCGATTTTCCGTAACCACTCAAAACGTTCCCGGGACATGCCTTCGGGTAAAATGGCAATTGCACGACAGGCCAGAAGAGCCGAGATATAGGCTCCACCACGGCAATAATTTCCGGTTGATGGCCAGACCGCCTTGGTCCGCTGGGGATCGAACTGTCCGGTTACAAGCCGTGGAACCAGGCACCCGAAAGTGGCCCCGACCTTATGCGCTCCGGTGGGAAACCAGCGCCCCACCAGCAAGACGATGCTGGCCCTGCAGCCGGTCAACTCAGGCGGCAGTACCAGGTGGTTGACTCCGCCGAAAAGGCCGCCGGAGTCTTTCTGCTCGTTTTTCCAGGTAATCCGGTACAGATTGGCCGGGTGGACATCCCACAGGCCTATGGTTTTCAAGCGGTCCTTGATTTTGGCGGGAACATTTTGCGGGTCCCTCATCATGGAAAAAGTCGGCAGAGTTATTCCTTTTTCCCGGCAGTACCGGACATTTTTGTCAAGCGTTTCAGGGTATATGGTCAAATCGATCACGAATGGTCCTCTCTGCTACATGATATCATTGAGTGAGCCAATAGTGTTTTCCGGCACCCGGATCCCCGTGGCGGCAGCAGAGCTGTCTTTCAAGCCGTTTCCGGTGGCCAGCAAAACAACGGTTGCCTCTTTCGGCAGGTTTTCCTTTTCCTTCATAAATCCTGCCACCGCAGCGGCTCCTGCCGGTTCTGTGAACAGACCGGTTGAGCGGGACAACTTGGCCTGGGCCTGGATGATCATTTCATCCGAAACGGTGATGACCCGCCCCCCGTGGGCTTTTAATTGCGAAAGGGCGTGAAATCCGTTCCGAGGCACATCCACACAAATTGAATCAGCGACCGTGGTGCCGGGTATTTTTTCAAATTTCCCCCTGTGAAAGGCCCGGAAAAGGGCAGCTGAATTTTCCGCCTGGACAGAGTAGACAACCGGGATCCGGTCGATTAGTCCCAATTTTTTCAAATCCCTGAACCCCTTATACACCCCTGAAAGGATACAACCGTCGCCGGTGGCTGTAAAAACGTAATCCGGCACTTTTTGCAGTTGCTGAAAAAGTTCAAGGGAAACCGTTTTTTTCCCTTCGATTGTCATAGGGTTGTAGGCGGTGTTGCGGTTCATTCCACCGCGTTGCCTGGAGTAAGCCAATGACAGGTCATAGGCGTCGTCATAGGACCCCTGGACCCGGTAGACGGTGGCACCGTACTGCAAGGCCTGAACAAGTTTGGCGGCAGGAGCTTTGCTCGGAAGGAACAGCACGACTTTTTGACCGGCAGCAGCCCCGATTCCGGCCATGGACGACCCGGCGTTACCGGTGGAAGCCAAAACTAGATCGTTTATACCGTGTTTTCTGGCAAAGGCTGATACCAGAAAAGAAGCCCTGTCTTTGAAAGAACTGGTGGGGTTGGCGCCGTCGTCCTTGATGTAAAGAAAATCGAATCCCCACTCCTGCCTGAGGTTTAGCGGTTCCCAGAGGGGAGTCCAGCCCACCGGTATGGATGGAAAGTATTCCTTTTCAACCGGAAGCAGTGAATCGATGGTAAAATTTTTATCAGCCGTGCCGTGAAGCTCCACCTCGAGGACGCCCAGCAGAGGCTGATCTGCCTCCTGCCGGTTGGAACAGTCCGGGCACACCATCAGATGCGGCTCAATTTCAAACCTCTTTTTGCAACAGCTGCAAAGATAGTTGAACTCCACGTTTTACTTCTCCGCAATTCAGAGAACCTGAATATCTAAAACAAAGATCTCCAGGCAAGCCCATGATTTATATGCCGCCATACTCCCGGTAAAATATTATTACTCCTGAAGTGTTATTCCGTGACCGGCATCTGGGCCGGCCCGGAATAAGTCATAATTTCAGCAGAAACAGGCTGTTTAAAAACTATTACGCTTGGCCATAGGGCGTTGAAATCCGCCTCGAGATGCTCATTTATTACCAATAGACCGGGCTTTTGGGTCGGATTTTGGCTTGCCTGACCTTGCGCTCATGACCTTTTTCAACCCGGATTTTGCAGCTGGCGAGTTTGGCCGAAGATGGGAGGCCGAGGGCAGGCAGACCTCCTCCAGAACTTCAACTGCCCTCCAACAAAGCAGATTCGGTAAAATCACTAGCCCCTTGCGGCTTCAAATGCCTGAAGGCTTTTCACTGAATGAACTTCACCTTGCCGGCGAAGGCACGGGCGGAAGCAAATAAATGCAAGCTTATGCAATAATTCAATGAAATTAATTTTTCAGGCATTTGAAGTGCAAAATCCGGGTTCAACAGCCTGGTAAATTACTGTTGTGCCTGCTTGATGGCATTTAAAAAGGCGTTCAGCATATCTTCACCTTCAGCACCGAATTTCTTTATTATAAGCTTTTTGACCGGCTCGATGGATACTTCCTTGAAACGGGCCTTCTGCTCGGCTGTCAGTGCGTTTATCTGCATGTCTTTCGCCAGGGCCGGCAGGCCGCGGTCCGAGGCTTCAATGATCCGGCCCATTCCACGTCCGGCAACGATCGCGGATTTGGCGGCATAGTTGATGACATTTTTTTCTTCATCCGTCAGGCTGTTCCAGAATTTTCCGTTTACTACCCAGACATAGGGTGCAAACAGATGGCCGGTCAGGGTCAGGTACTTCTGGACTTCCTGGAACTTGGCAAAGGCAATAATCGGAATCGGGTTCATCTGGCCGTCGGCCACCCCGGTCTGCAGCGCGGTGTAAACCTCCGACCAGGCTATGGCTGCCGGTTGGCCGCCAAGGGCGCTGATTATGGCCTTGTGGGTCTCCAGGCCCATGGTCCTGATCTTCAGGCCTTTCATGTCTTCCGGTTTGCGGATGGGACGCTTGGAATTGGTGATATGAAAGAAACCGCCCGAGTCCCCAAAGCCAAGGACGTGCATACCGGTCTTTTTCTCGATATCAGCCGCCATTTTCTTTCCGAAAGGCCCGTCAAACACCGCATAAGTAACACTGATGTTCGGGAAAGCAAACGGAATGTCCAAAACCCCGATGAGCGGGTATGCCGAAGCGAAACCACCCACGGAATGAATTCCGGACTCGATCACCCCGGCCTTGACCTGCTGGAGGACATCCTTGTCCTTGCCCAGTTGTCCGTTTGGAAAAGTCTGGACTTTGATCGAACCGTTGGTCCCGGACTCAACCAGGCTCTTGAACACCGTAGCCATGGCTCCGGTAGGGTTGTCAAACGGATCATCCTTGTTCAGGTGATGAAGTCTGATTGTTTTGGCAGCCACGGCCATGCCGCCCATTGTTGCAACGGCAAAAATTGTAACTGTCAGGACAATTAAACTTTTGGTGATAGCCTTCATAATTAACCTCCTCACTATCGGCAACAGATTGCCACGGGTTGACGAAAAATCCACATGCTAAAGCGGATCGGGTAAACAGTTTGACAATAGGCTCCCTACATCCCTCTCAAAAGATTTGGGATAAACATGGTCAGAGTGTCCCAGTAGGCCACTATGAAAAGTACCAGCAGCTCGACCGCCAGAAAAGGAATCAGGGCAACACTGATACGCTCTATCTTCTCCCCGGTAACAGAGGACAGCACAAATAGACAGGCACCAACAGGAGGAGTCATCAGGGAGATGTTGAGGGCCAACACGATCATGATACCGGCATGAACCGGATCCATGCCTATTTTGACGGTCAGGGGAGCCAGAACGGGCGCCAGAATAATCAAGGCGGCGTTTATATCCATGAACATACCGATAACAAGCAACAGCAAAAGAATCAGGCCGATAATCACCTTGGGGTTACTGGAGAGGAAGAGAAAGAAATCGGCAATTTTCTGAGGAATTTGCATAAATGTCATCCACCAGCTGAGAATCGACGCGCTGGCGATGATCAAAAACACTATTCCGGTTATCCGCGCCGTTCTGATCAACATGTCGACAATATCGGAAAACTTTAAAGCCCGATAAACCACGACGCTGATGAAAAGGGCGTAAAAAACCGCGATAGCCGCAGCCTCGGTAGGGGTGACAATACCGAAAAGAATTCCCCCGAGGATTATACCGGGCATCAGGATAGCCAGGAAACTGGATTTGAAAGCCCAGACAATTCTCAAAAGGCTGAAGCCGTGTTTGCTTTTGGGCAGGTTGAGGCGTTTTCCCAGGGCGGCAATGACCGCCATGCAAAGCAGGCAGATCAGGAGTCCCGGCAAAATACCGGCCGCGAAAAGCCCTGCGATGGACACACCCATCAGGGAGCCGTAGATAACCATCAGGTTTGACGGCGGGATGGTTGGTCCAATGATGGAACCGGCAACGGTTACGGCACAGGAAAACGGCCTGGTATATCCTTCTTTAACCATGGCCGGTACCAGGGTATTGCCAAAGGCCGCAGTGTCAGCCACGGCCGCACCGGTCATTCCGGCAAAAAGCACCGAAGC
>JALVRI010000111.1 GCA_027031325.1 Desulfobacteraceae bacterium | reverse complement strand
GCAACATTCCGTAAGGATCGTCCAGGCGCCTGCGAAAACCCTCGTTGCCGAGCCCCAGCAGGCAGTAAAGTCTTTCAAGGCTGCGGCGGTCCTTTTCCTCGTCGATCTTGTAAAGCAGGCGGTACTTGCCCCAGGCCCTGAACAAGAGACGGTAAAGGGGAGCATTGATTATGTCGAGGAAATCACGGGTGATGGAACGTTCTTCGTTTTGCTCCTGCAACAGGTCTTCGGTATAGAAGGTCGGCAGGGGGGAAGAGGCCCCGTAGAGACCGAAAAAATTGGCCGTAACCCTGAACCTGACCGCCGTTTCCGGGTCCTGTTCGATGGACTCGATATCGGTTCCCGGAAAATCGAGACAAAGGGCCGGCCTGACACCGATCAGGCGCTCCAGTTCTTCTTCTTCCAGTCCAGGGCCTTCTTCCCGCCGCACCAGGTAGCGTAGCAGCCGGAGGGCCTGGACAAAGGAAAACCTGCGTCCCTGGGCCAGCAATTCTTCTTTTAGAGTAAGGTTCTTGCGCCTGCCTTCTCGGGCCATCCGAATGTCTCTCCGCTGATAAGTTCCTTGATCCTGAGCCGGGTGAAAGAATTTATACTGCTGTATTGGCTGAAAAAGATGTCCAGCACCGAGCCGAAAAGCAGCATGTCCCCGGTGCCGGCGAAATGATCACCGCGTATCTCGAGGGTGATCTCCCGGCCCCTGACCAAAAATCCCCGCACCAGGGTATCGGCCGGCACGGCCCTGACGGCCGCGATACCGTCGACCCGCTTGAGGTTGGCGGTAATCTTGACCCGGTCGGTGGCCTTGGGGAAAATGTAGAGCCGCAACAGGCTGCGCAGGCCCTCCAGGTCCATCAGGGACAGCAGGTTGAGGGTAAGGTGGGACAGGAAACGCCACAGTTCTTCACCTTCCAGCAAGGGATCGACGGGTGCCGTCGGGACCGTGATGTTCCGGAAATCCAACAGCTCGGGAGAATCGAAGGTCGGGCGGCAGATATCTCCCAGTTGAAGGCGCTCGGTGAGCCGGCCGTTGGTGCAGGTCAGCTTGATGCTGAGGGTTTCGGCCGCCGGCTCGTCGGCTTCGGCCGGGTAACTGAAGGCCAGGAAGACTTCCGGCCGGCCGTCGACCGGGGAAACCCGGTACAGTACCTGGTAGCTGCTTCCGGGAGGCTGCCGGCGCGCAAACAGGTTCATGGGCGCATATTGCCTCTTTTCCACGGTGCCTTCCTTGAATCCGACCACCCGGTCAACGCTGTAGATCCGGATGGTATCGGCCCGGCTGGCAGAGGGTATGACGCGCACCTTCTCCTGGCGGTGATCCAGGACTACGGGGTCGGCCTCGACTTCAAAAAGGTTGACTGCCGGGGTGGCAAACAGGACGAAGCTGTCCGGTCCCAAAGATGCAAGCGGCGGAGTTGCGGCATCCAGCTCGAAGAAGATTTCAAAGCCCGCACCGTCTCCCCTGTCCTTCCACAGGTCCCAGCCCGTAAGTTCGAAGAAAAGAAATTTCTCGGGCAGGTTGAAGTACTCCTGCAAGAGACGGTAACCTGAAAAAGCCTGGAGCGGGAAAGGAAAAAGCGAGTTGCGGCGTTCAAAACCGACCGGCCGCAGACTTTCCGGTCCCAGTCGGCAGGCGCTGCCGCCCCGGCCCGGCACGATCCTTATCTGCTTCAAAAAACGGTCGAGCACCAGGAAAAGGTCTGCCGCCCGGGCATATTCGCCCCCCAGGAAAAAAGACAGTCTTTCCGGTTTCCAGCTCTCAAGGCCCATCCCCTTCAGTTCCAGGGACAAGCGAATCCGCGGCGGCTTGCCCGGGCGCTGGATCAGCTCGACCTCCTCAAGGCTCAGGGGATGGACCTCCAGGTCGAAGCAGGTCCGGAAGATACAGTCGCTTTCGTCGACGGCCACCGACCTGATGGAAGTTCCCGCCGGCACCCGGACCGGCTCCATCAGGCCGGGCTTCGGAGAGAACACTACAATCGTTGTCGCCGGCACGGGCCGCAGGTAATGGGGCATGACCACGTCCATCAGCCCCCGCACGATCTCCGGCAGCTCGTCGTCCAGTTTCTGGCGCATCATCCCGGTCAGGAAGGCCACCGCCTCCAGCAGCCGTTCCACGTCGGGGTCGGCCGACTGGCCTCCCAGCATGGGGGCCGCG
>JALVRI010000110.1 GCA_027031325.1 Desulfobacteraceae bacterium | reverse complement strand
TGGGTTGAAGGAAGGCCCCGAGGTGAGGAGGGTGAGACAAAAAGCCCAAGGGACTGATGGCCCGAAGGCTATGTTTGAAGGAAGGCCCCGATGTGAGGGGATTGAGTAGGGGCGGGTTTAAAACCCGCCCCTACAATATACGTTTGAAGACAGGCCATGGTTTGAGGAGATTGGGCGCCGGACGGCGCCCGTTTTATATCCAAAATTGACCCATTCCCGGTCTTGCCCGCCGGCTGCCAAGCCATATCTCCGGCCCGCCTGGGCGAAGAAAACGCAGGGCGGGTTTGAAACCCGCTCCCACCCACCAAAAAATAAAAAAATTGAATTTGTTTTGAAAAACAGCCTCCCAAAGCCGTTTGTAGATTTAGAGACGGCCGCGGGCAGGATGATGTCCCACAAGGGCCGGCTCAACAAAAAAGGACAGGGATAAAACAGAACAGGCAGCCCCGGGCCGGTCCGGTTAAAAGTGAACGCCGCGGGATGACCTTTTGCCTGGCAAACCTTGAAAGGGGGAAGCCATGAAACAAAATACCGGGATCAAATCCGATGTCGCCGGCGCCAAGAGCCGGATTGTGGAAGACGAACTTGTAAGCCTGGAAGATGTGATCGGCATTGCGCGCCGGGCCGCCGCCAGGACCTTGCGCCGCAGCCTTTCACAGGCCGCAGAGCTGATGCGGGAGAAAAAGTGGGACGCCATCGTCGGCCTTTTCCATCCCCTGGAAGAAAAGATGCCCGAGCTGGTCGAAACCGACACGGATGGCCCCCTGCGGGAAAAGGTCGCCTTTGCCCTGGGGCAGATGAAACGCTTCGACGAGGCGATAAAGCAGCTTGAAATCTGTCTTTGCAAAGGCGAGGCGAAGTTTTCGATCCACAGCAGCCTGGCTTACACGGCCTACAATTCCCTGTATGCCGCCCGCAACAGGGAGATCATGCTAAGTGCAAAGCAGCGCAAGGAAAGGATCGGCATGGCCCGCCGCCATTTCGAGATGGCATGCAGGCTGCGGCCCGACAGCGTTACCAACTACTACCGCCACGGAATGCTCTGTCTCCAACTGGAGGGCAAGCCCCGCAAGGCCTTGCCGCTGTTTGCCAAGGCCATCGCCAACTGGGAGCAGCTGGAGCCGGAGCAAAGGCAACAGCGCCACCAGGAGGCCAGGAATTACATCAAGGCCCTTTATAACGGGGCCAAGGCCGCCATGGAACAGGACCGCTGCGATCTGGCCCTGGAACTGATCAGGAAATGCCTGGCCGCCGACGAGGCCACCAATTACCTGGAAAGGCAGAACAAGTACTTTGCCCTGGGCAAGATCAACTTCCAGTTGAACAGGTACGAGGCGGCCCGGGACGCTCTCAAGTTCGCCCGGCGCTGCAACGACGGCCATCCGGCCGACCATGTGACCGAGCTGCTGGCGCGGACCTATCTTGCCATGGGGGAAGCTCAAAAAGCCCTCCGGGAAATAGAGCAGGTGCCCCGGAAACGCAAGCGGCCGTACATCGCCTGGACAGAGGCCGATATCCTTTTACAACTGGGACAGGTGGAACGGGCCCGGGCCGTCTTGCAGGCAGCCCGGGAAAAGGACGGCCGCAGCCGCCACAAGACCTGTGTCAAGCTGGCCGGCATCGCCTACCTTAGCGGAGATTTCACCGCCGCCATGGAGCTGGGAGGCGAGGCGGATGATTTTTTCAGGCGCAAGTGGATCAACCATTATCCCGAGGGGCTTTTCTGGAAGGCCCTTGGAGCCTTGCGGGCCGGGCACCTTGACACGGCCCGCGGTGTGCTGGAACAGATGCGGCGGCACTGCCCGGATCATCCCCGGCTGGCAAAGCTGGAAAACGCAATCAGGAGGGCCGGAGAAGATGCAAAAACAGGTTGTCAACAAAAAAGGAGCCAGGCGGCCCTGCGCAGCGTCGGTTGAATTCCGGCTGGTTATCGAGCGCCTGGAAGCCCGCCTGCTTGAAGGCCGTGACAGGGAAAGGATCGGCCGCTTCCTGGCAAAAGACCGGCGCTGGGAGAAAATGAACTCCCGGCAACGGCTGAAATGGGCCTACCTGGCCCAGCTTGCCGGCAGGGTCGAGGCGGCCCTGGAAATCCTGGCCGCCGTCAACCGCGACGATCCAGAAAACAGCCAGGCCTGGAAAAGGAGGCTCGAGTTGCTGGCCATCCTGGGGCGCCAAAAGGAAATCGCCGCCCTGGCCGCCACCGCCGGCAAGAGGATGGATACCGCATCCTGGAAAGAGGTTGTGGCAAAGGCAAGCCCCGGGGCCGGGGCTGCCGAACTGGAGGCAGGTCTGGAGCCGTTCCTGGAGCTTGAAAAGATGCGTCGGCTCAAGCAGAGGTTCGGGAGCCTGTTTTACGGCCGCCGCGATTGCTTCGCCCGCCAGTGGGCCGACCGCCGAACCGGCAGGTCGGGATACGTGCCGGTGCGCCGGCCGATGGAACCTGCGGATCTGGAAGATCATTTCAGCGGCAAGGCGACATACGGTATCTACCTCATGCTTGAAGACAGCAGCGTTAAAACCGCCGTTGTCGATGCGGACCTGAAGAAAAGCTTGCGCGGCCAAAGGCCGGACGCCGCTACCCGCAGCCGCATAGCCCGCGAGAAGGACTACCTTGCAAGGCAGATGGAACAATTCGGCCAAGAGCTTGGCAGCCCGCCCCTGGTGGAGTTTTCCGGCGCCAAGGGTTACCATTTCTGGTTCTTTTTTCAAAAGCCGCTGCCGGCGGGGCAGGTGCGCCAACTGCTGGAACCGTTGGTCGAGAATCTCGGGGGCGATCTTGCCTGCTTCCAACTCGAGCTGTTTCCCAAGCAGGACAGCCTGGAGGGTCGCCGCCTGGGCAACCTGGTAAAACTGCCCCTGGGGGTCCACCGTCTCAGCGGGAAGCGCTCTTACTTTCCGGCCTGCAGGAGACGCGACCTGGCAAGCCAGCTGGAGCTGCTGGAATCCGTTCGCGCCATCGCGCCGGAGAAGGTTGCCGGCCGTGTGGCTTCTTTTCAAAAAGCCAAGGTGGTCAGGCATCCGGTCATGCAAAAAGGGGCCGGGCCATATCCCGAGCTGGAGGTGCTGGAATCCGGGTGCCCGGCCCTGGCCGCGGTAATGCGGGCCTGCCGCCGGGGCCTTGAAATCGGATTGCGGGAAGAAAAGATCCTCTTCCAGACCATCGGTTTTCTGGAACGCGGAAAATCCCTTCTTCATTACCTGCTGCGAAACCAGCCGGAATACAATCCCCACCTGGTGGATTTCAAGCTCAGCCGGCTGCGGGGAAGCCCCCTGGGATGTCGCCGGATCCATTCCCTCCTGGACTACGTTGGCAATTATTGTTGCCTGGAAGGGGGAAAAGCTTACCAGCATCCCTTGTTGCACCTTGGCGGCAACTGGAAGCAGAAGGCCGAAAAAATCGACAACCTTCAGGCGGCCCTGGACAACCTGGAAGAGGCCCTGGGCCGGGTGAGGCGCTTTCTGAAATGAGGAAGATGGAAGGGGTAAGTTGTCATGGAGTCTGTTTATATCACCATATCCGGAGCTTATCTTCACAGACAGGGTTCACAGCTCAGGGTCGTCAGCCGGGGCCGGGTCATCGACAAGCTCCCTGCGGCCGGCCTGAAGCGCCTGGTGCTGGTGGGTTACGTCTCTTTGACCGGTGCGGTGATGGACTTTCTCATATCCAACCGTATCGAGACGGTCTTTTTGACCCCCACCGGCAGGTTCAGGGCCCGCCTGGCGATCGACGAGCACCGCCACGTTGCCCTGCGGCAGGCCCAGTACCGCAACCTGGGCCGGGAAAAGTTCGCTTGCCGGCTGGCTGCCGGGCTGGTCAGGGGCAAGATCGACAACATGCTCGGCCTCTTGCTGGCCCGGGGCCAAAGGGCCAATGACCAGGATCTTGTCAGGGCCGCCGCCGCTCTCAAGGCTCTGGGAGAAAGGCTCGGACAGGATGAAAATTCCCTCGACAGGATCAGGGGGATGGAAGGGGCCGCCACCCGCCTTTTTTACCAGGTGTTCGGCCGTCTGATCAAAAACGAGGCTTTCGTTTTCCGGGGCCGTAACCGCCGTCCGCCCCGGGACCCGGTCAACGCCTTACTGTCTTTTGCCTACACCCTCCTGACCAACGAGGTCCTTTCCGCCATCAAGACCGTCGGCCTGGACCCCTACCTGGGCGCTTTGCACGAGGTGAGCCATGGAAGGCCTTCGCTGGCATGCGACCTTGTCGAAGAGTACCGCATCCTGGGAGAAAGGCTGGTACTGGCGCTTGTCAACCGCAAGATGATCAGACCGGCGGATTTCGTTTTCCGTCCGGCGCCGGAAAGTTTCGTGGATGAACACCAGATGCGCAGCCGGAGGCCGGTGGAGATGAAGCCCGAGATCATGCGGACCTTCCTGGCGGCCTACGAAAAGCTGATGTCACGCCGGGTGAAGTACGCGGGGGCCGAGCGGCCGGTCACCTATCGCGGCCTGATACACGGCCAGGCGGCGGCCTTCGCCGGGAAGCTGCTGGAAAACGATCCGGGCTACGAACCTTTCCGCCCGCGCTACTGAAGGTGAGCGACCATGTTTGTCCTTGTCTGTTTCGACATAGCCGGCGACAAGGCCCGGCGCAAGGTGGCCCGCGCCCTGGAAGACCATGGCTACAGGGTCCAGAAGTCGGTCTTCGAGTGCCCCAACCTGACGGAAAAGCGTTACCTCGAGCTGAAAAGCCGGCTTGAAGACCTGATCGACCATACCGAAGACAGCCTGCGCTATTACATCCTTTGCCGGGGTTGTGTTGCCAGGGTCGAGTTCGCCGGTCAGAACCTTCCGGTGGCCGGGGAAAAGTTCAGGGTCGTTTGAACCCGGCCGGATGGAAGTGACAGCGGATATGGATTCGGGCGGGGATGAAAGTTGCAACGGGTGTTGATGGGTTTTGACAATTCGGGCCCGGGATGGCATGATCACGGTAAACAAAAACCTTAAACCACATCGCCGCTTCAATGAAGTCTGAATCCAGCAATAAGTCGAGTCGCAAAGACAGGCAAAAGGACAAAACCATCTCCATCATCATCGAGGAGGAGGTCGAAAAGGCCTTTGAAGACGCTGATGATGAGCCTGAAGAAGAAGACGAAGGTTAAACCCGGCCGTGAGGATCACCCCGCGTAACGCCGGCGGAAAAAGCTTTTCAACTGTTTTACCATCTTGGGGCCGGTGGCCGCGGTAATGGTTCCCAGCAGGGCAAGGTCAAGGGCCCGCGCGTAGGGTGCCGGTACCTTCGCTTCCAGCTTCAGCCGGTCCGGTCCCACGTCGATCATGGCACCGGCGAAGGGGGACTTTTTGACCACCAGGCGGCGGCCGTCCCGGTCGCTTTTCTGGCATTCCAGGTGGGGAAAATTCTTCTGAATGTCCCGGATCACGATCTCGGGGCGCAAGGGGCGCTTTTTTTTGCTTACCCTGATGACTTCCGCGTTCATCTTTTCCTCCCGTCACTTGAGTTGTCGACTGCCAGCCGGGTCAATTGCCGAAAGAGAAAAGATCGATCCGCCGGGATCGAAGACGGTAACATATTTAAAACAAGAATTCGGCACCGGTCAATAGGCTCTTTCTTTCGGCGGCCGGCATGTCAAAGATGGAGCCCGGGCGGTCAGACAATTTCGGAAGAAAGGAGCCGCTGGGGGTGTTTTTGGGGGAGATGATCAAAGGATCGAAAAGGAGATGAAAAATGCAAAACGGCGACCAATGGAACCCGGGCAAGCTTATGGCCGTATCCGGCGCCTACTGGCAGGGATGCGCCCTCCAGGCGGCTGTAAAACTCGATATTTTCACCTGCCTGTCAGAGGCTCCCCTGGAAGCCGAACAGGTCGCCCTGAAGGTCGGGGGCGACCCGGACGCTGTGGCCAGGCTGTTGGAAGCCCTGGCCGCCATGGGACTTGTGCAAAAGACTGAAAGGCGTTTTGCCAACCGCCGGGCGGCCGCCAAATGGTTGTCCAAGGCCAGCCCGGACTACCTTGGCTATATGATCCTGCACCACTACCAGCTGCTCCGGTCATGGTGCCTGCTGGACAAGGCGGTGAGCGAGGGAGCACCCCAGGGAGCGTCGCTCGATTTTGACGATCCTGCCTGGCGCGAAAATTTCCTGATGGGGATGTTCAATACCGGCATCCAAAACGCTCCCCATGTGGCCGCGAAGCTCGACCTTTCAGGACGCAAGCGGCTGCTGGACCTTGGGGGCGGCCCTGGAACCTACGCTATCTTCTTTTGCCTGCAAAATCCGGAGCTTGTGGCGGATGTTTTCGACCTTCCGACCACCGAGCCCTTTGCCCGGCGCATAATTTCCAAATTCGGGTTGGAAGCGAGGGTCGGTTTTGTCGCCGGCGATTTCACCCGCCGGGATTTGCCGGCAGGTTACGACGCCGTCTGGATTTCACATATCCTGCACAGCCTGGGAAAACCCGAGTGCATCCGCCTGCTGCAGAAGGTACAAGCCGCCCTTTTGCCCGGCGGCCTGGTGGCGGTCCACGATTTCATCCTCAGCGATCATGCCCCCGGGCCCCTTTTCCCGGCCCTCTTTTCGCTCAACATGCTCCTGCGCACCGGGCAGGGGCGTTCCTACCGCCAGTCCGAGCTTTACCGCATGTTGGAGGAGGCGGGCTTCCGGGACGCGGAGCGCCTGGATTTCAGGGGAACCAATGATTCAGGCATCATGGTCGCCCGCAAGTAGGGCCGCCTGAACACAAAACCGCCGGTGGGGGGCCAATCCACCGGCGGTTTTGTGT
>JALVRI010000109.1 GCA_027031325.1 Desulfobacteraceae bacterium | reverse complement strand
GGGCGCCGTCCAGCCTCGGCATGGCCAGGGCCAGGGCGCCGGCCGTTCCCCGGGGTTCGTCTTCCCTGCAGTAAGACAGGCTGAGACGGCCGTAACCGGAGCCGTAAAAAGACTCAATTCGATCTCCAAGGTACCCGGTGCAAAGCATGACTTTGCGCAGTCCCTGCTCCTCCAGCCAGTCAAGCAGGTAGGACAGAAACGGCTTGCCCCTGACGGCGGCCATGACCTTGGGCCTGTCGCTGACAACAGGCCTCAACCTGGTGCCAAGCCCACCTGCCAGGATAACGGCCCATAAACCGCCAAGCCCGTTTCGACCTTGCCTGTCTTCAACTCTAGCTTCTGCCATCTTTGCCGCCTTTGAAGAAATTCAGCTTTCCATCCGCCCTCAGGGGCTGATCAGAGCCCCGCCTTAACATGCTGCAACCGTTGGACTTGCAAGGCATGTACCAATTCGCTTAAATGCGTATCTTTTTGATATTTATATCTTTATTTAAATGTGGTTGGACTTGGGAACACCGGCCGGTCAATTTCTTGACACATCCGGGCAGATGGAAAAAAGAGGCTTGCCGCCGTCAGGACAAGGCCCTGTCCGCGGGCCTGGGAAAAAATCGGGAAAGGGGCTCGCCTTGGAGCCAAACCGGGTTCAAGGCTCCGCCGCTGATCAACCGCAGCGCTTCTTGACCGAGGCGATCACCTGGCTGGTGCTGATTCCGGCAACAAGGGGCACCAACTCCACCCGGCCGCCCCAATTGCCCACCAGGTCGTGACCGACCACCGTTTCGACTGTGTAATCGCCCCCCTTTACAAGCACATCCGGCCTGAGGGCCTCTATCAGCTCCAGGGGCGTGTCCTGCTCAAAGACAACCACCAGGTCGACGGAGGTTATCCCGGCCAGCATGGCCGCCCGCTGTTTCTGCCCCATGATGGGCCTGGAAGGACCTTTCAGGCGGGTTACGGAATCGTCCGAGTTCAAACCTACGACCAGCACGTCCCCCTTGGCTGCCGCCGCCTCGAGCAACTGGATATGCCCGACGTGCAAAAGGTCGAAACACCCGTTGGTAAAAACGACTTTACGGCCCTGGCTTTTCCAGGTGGCCACCAGGGCGACGGCCTGGTCCCAGGTCTTGATCTTGCCACCGCCCACCAGGCCGGAAGACGCCAGGGCCTGCTCCAGTTCCAGGCGGGTGACGGGGTTGGTTCCAAGCTTGCCCACCACGATCCCGGCGGCCGCATTGGCCATACCGGCCGCGGCCTGGATGTCCAGCCCGGTTGCAAGACAAGCGGCCAAGGTGGCAATCACCGTGTCACCGGCTCCGGATACATCAAAGACCTCTTTTGCCACGGTGGGGATGGATGAATGTGTCCCGTCACGGTCGAAAATTTCCATGCCTTTTGAACCCCGGGTAACCAGCAAATGGGAAAGGCCGGCCGCTTCCATCAGGCCCCCGGCCATATCCTCCATTTCACCTCCCAGGCTATAATGGCCGGCGGCCTGGAGAAACTCGGCCCAGTTGGGGGTAATGCATGTCGCCCCCTGGTAGCGCGACCAGTCCGGACCCTTGGGATCGACCAGAACGGGAATGTTTCTATCTTTGCAATAACGGATGATTACACCGGCCAGGTTACCGGAAAATACCGCTTTGCCATAATCGGATATCACTACCGCGTCGGCGTCCCGGACGGCGTCGAGGAATTCTTGGTAAACATTCCGGTCAAGGTCATGGCTCAAGGCCCTGACGCTCTCGTCATCCAGGCGGACAAGTTGTTGTCCGCGCCCGATTATACGGGTCTTGGTGGTGGTTATGTGATCCCGGCTTTTAAGCAGGCGCCCGTCGATCCCCTCCTGTTTGATCCTGCGCTCCAGGACTTCGCCCAGCAAATCCTGTCCCCGTATTCCCACCAGGCTGCATTTACATCCCAGGTTTACCAGGTTCAGGGCCACGTTTCCGGCTCCGCCCAGGCGGTTGGTCTTATGCTCCACCCTGACCACCGGAACTGGCGCTTCCGGAGAAATCCTCTTCACCTCTCCCCAGTAGTAGATATCGAGCATAACATCGCCGACAACCACCACCTTGTGCTTATCGAAAGCCGGCGTCAGCTGCATTGGGACCGCTCCTTCGGCCGGCCGGTCATGGCCCGTTCAATGGCTTCGGCCCAA
>JALVRI010000108.1 GCA_027031325.1 Desulfobacteraceae bacterium | reverse complement strand
CGGCACCGGATTCGTAGATCCCCTTGTAGGGCGCACTTTGGAACAAGGCGTTATGCCCGACCACATCACCTGATTCTGTCCGGGCCACCGTGGATATCACCCGGCGGGCCAGGTTTTCCTCCCTGAGAAGGCCGGGCTCGACAAATGTCCTGATGGGATAGCCGTCACCGTAGACCGAGCGAAATAGCCGGGTCACCCCCTCGGCGTCCTCTGGCCTGAACAGGTCCACCTGCCAGCTTTGTCCGGCTTCGATCCTGTAATCGTCGTCCTCAGTCATCGCTTCTGTCCTTTCGCGCGCTGCCTTCCAGGGCCATGATGAACCTCCAGGGCCAGGTTGTGCCCGGCTTCCACCTAGAGTCCATCATCCAGGCCTGGGAAACATCGTTGCCCCCGATCTCGATCAAGAGGATATCCGGACGGGTCCTTGACAGTTCCTGCTCCCACAGCAGGCGGTGCTGGTAACTGTTGGAGGTTGGATTGCCGGCGTTGATGACTTCCCACTCAGGATGCCCCTTGTCGGCCAGGATCCTTTCCTTAACCGCTTTCACCCCTTCCAGGGCAGCGGCTTGAGCGGTGGCAACGTTTTTAAGGCGCCGGTGGGCAGGCAACGCCGGCCCGCTTGACCCAGGCCCAGAGCAGCCCCGGCCCGTAATAATCGGCACTATACTTTTCCCGGCCGCAAACCCTGGCGCGGGCATCGGTCCGCACAAGGGGCTTTCCGATGCCGGGTGATGATTCCATCACTTTCACTTGTCCTAAACTTCCTCGAGGATTTCAGCCAGGGCTTCCACGAAGGCTTCCAGCACCTGCCGCTGGTGGATGGTGACCCTGATCCAGCCCGGGAACCTGAAGCCGGTCATGCTGCGGACCATTATCCCCCGGGACATGAGCTTGCGATAGGCCAGGTTGTCGTTGATCGGCAGCCTGACCATGACGAAGTTGCCCTCACCGCTCACCGTGGAAAGGCCCATGCCCGCCAGTTCAGCCTTCAGAAACTGTTTGCCCTCCCTGACAAGCCGGCGGGTGCGCAGGATATGCTCCCGGTCGCCCAAACAGGCCATGGCTGCTGCCTGGGCCGGGCCGTTTACCGAGTAGACCACGCAGGTCCGCCGGATTATGTCCACCACTTCCCGGCTGCCTGCCAGGTAGCCGATTCGCAACCCGGCCAGGGCGTACATCTTGGAAAAGGTTCGAAACACCACCAAATTGGGATATTGGTCGATGAGCCTGATGCAGTCGGGATAATCCGGCTGTTGGACAAATTCGCAATAGGCTTCGTCCACCACCACGATCCGGCGGCCGGCGACGGCGTCCAAAAAGCTTTTCAACCTGGTAAGGCTCCAGTATTTACCGGTGGGGTTGTTGGGGTTGCAGACAAACACCACCTTGGTGCGCTCGTCGATGGCCTCCAGCATGGCCCGGTCGTCGAAACCAAAGTCTTTCAAAGGTACCAGGCGGGCCTGGAAGCCGGAAAACTCGGCCACCCATTCATAGACGGCAAAGGTCTTGTCGGCGGTAACGATGTTGTCGCCTTCCCTGCAGAAGGCCTTGATTACAAAGGCGATAACCTCGTTGGCCCCGTTGCCCACCAGGATCTGGTCTGGATCCAGGCCGAAGTTTTCGGCCAGGCGCCGGCGCAGGTGATAGGCGTCCCCGCTGGGGTAGATCGCGGCCCGGGGGGGAGGAAACTCGGCCAGGGCCTTGCGGGCCGCCGGAGGGGGACCGAGGGGATTTTCGTTGTTGTTGAGCCGGTAGAGGCGCCTGCAGCGGTACATCTTCATCAGGACGTCGTCCGGCTTGCTTGGAATGTAGGCCTCGAAGCGCCGGATATGTTCCGGAACCAGTCTTTCCAGGGCAACGGTGATCATTTGGACCCCTCTTGCCACTGAAAAACCACGATATCGGCCCGGCCGGCATAAGGAAGAACAAGCCTGGGTATGAAACCGGCTTCAATCAAGGCACCCCCGAAACCGGCCTGACGCGAAACCCCAAGGTCCAATTCGAAAAAGAGATTGTAAACAGCTTCCTTGCTGAACAGCTCAACATGCCGGCGCAGGTTATCGACGGCATCAGCTCCAAACTGGATGGGGTGAAGGACGGCCATGTTCCAGCTACGATCGAAATCGGCTGCCAGGACCGAAAACTCGGCCCGCTGCTC
>JALVRI010000107.1 GCA_027031325.1 Desulfobacteraceae bacterium | reverse complement strand
CATGCCCTGATGGCTGACTTGATGCCCAGATTTGGAATCGAAACAACTTTTGTGGACATCTCCCAACCCGAGAAGGTAAAAAAGGCAATAAATAAACATACCAAAGTCATCTATACCGAGTCCATTGGTAATCCAACTTTGAAAATTGCCGATATTAAGGCTCTCTCCCTGATAGCCCGCCAAAACAACCTGAAGCTTGTGGTTGACAATACTTTCGCCCCCATGGTCCTTAGTCCTATCCAGTTGGGTGCCCATGTAGTAGTCTACTCAATGACCAAATTCATAAACGGTGCCTCGGACCTGATAGCCGGAGCAGTTTGCGGACAGACTGATTTCATCAAGAACCTTATGGATCTACACCAAGGCATGATTATGCTACTGGGACCGACCATGGATCCCCGGGTGGCCTTCGATATCATTCAGCGCCTGCCACACCTTCCCCTGCGTATGCGCGAACATAGCCGGCGGGCCATGGCCATGGCCAAAGCTCTGGATGAAATGGGTGTCGAGGTTATCTATCCAGGCCTAGCCTCCCATCCCCAGCACCAATTGTTGCGCGGCATGATCAACAAGCGTTACGGCTTCGGCGGAATCATTGCCATTGATTGCAAGACCCTGGAAAAAGCAGAAAAACTTTTAGATACTCTCCAAAACCGGGAAAAATTCGGGCTGATAGCCGTTTCTCTGGGATACTTCGACACATTGATGAGTTGCTCAGGGACCTCGACATCCTCTGAAATTCCGGCCGAAAAGCAGAGACTGATCGGTCTGTCACCCGGTCTGGTACGGCTTGCAATAGGATATACCGGAACCCTGGAAGCACGTGTTGAACAGCTCAAACGTGCCGTTGCTTCTGTTTTGGTCGCCTGACAGAGCCACAACGCCCGTTGCGCCCCCAACATTGGATGTCAGGTTGAAGAAAGAAGGCTCAAAAAGCGTTTGGACCTGCCGGGTAGCTTCCCAGCCAGCGTAGCTCCACAACCACCTTCTTTACCTTCTCCATGACGCTTGCTATCTCGGGCTGGTTTATGGAGCCTTCGAAATCTAGGAAAAAATCGTAGTTTCCTGGATCGGTCCGCCTGGGCATCGAGGAAATGCGGGTAAGGTTGATCCCGGCTTCTGCAAAAAGCTGAAGCACTTTAAATAGGCTGCCGGCTTTATGCGTAGTGGCAAAGACTATTGAAGTCTTGCCCCTATCCACTTCACGGGCTTCGTTTGAGAGAAGTAGAAAACGGGTCGAATTGGATGGTCCGTCCTGAATTTTTTCCGCCAGGATTTTCAACCCGTACAAGTCGGCACAAAGACGGCTGGCAATCGCTGCGGCGGCCCTTGGGTTGTCTCGTGTAAGCATCTTTGCAGCCCCGGCGGTATCATAATAGGGTCTTTGCTCCAGGCCGTGGCGATTAAGAAAATTTCGGCATTGGGCAAGCGCCTGGGGATGCGAATAGACTATTCTGACCTGGGAAATATCATTTGCGTCAACCGCCAGCAGACAGTGGTCAACCGGCACACTTACTTCGCCGACTATTTTCAATTCAGTTTTGGTCAAGAGCTCATTGACCTGGGTTACTGCGCCTTCAAGAGAATTTTCAACCGGTACCACTCCCAGATTAAAATGCCCCTTGCCTACCCCGCCGAAAACGTCACCAAATTCAAGACACGGAATATAGGCCCCCTTAGGCACCAACTTGCGGGCAGCCACTTCACCATAAGCTCCATGTTCACCCTGAAAAGCCACCAAGGTACGGTCTTCTTCCTGCAAGCGCTTACTTTCAGAGAAAATAACTTCCATAAGCTGTCGTGCAAAAGAATGTTCCACCAAATCAAGTCTTAGCCGGGCAGCCTTTTCAATAATATCTCTTTCCCTCTTGGGATCGGCAACTTTCTGCTTGAATTTTTTGGCCCTCAGAGCGTAGCCCATTCTTTCCTGTAACAAAACCAGCAGTTGACGATCAATGCTATCGATATGTTTTCTGATTTCTTCTAGTTGCATGAATTGAACCTCATTTTCAAAAAAGGGCAATTTTGGCGTAAAATGCATAAAGCCATCATTGCCAAGCCTGGTTATCGTTGTACTCAATAATCTGACAGAAATATACTTTCAACCAAATACTCATCTATCCCGTCATCAACAATCAGCAATTACAATCTTCCGCCATGA
>JALVRI010000106.1 GCA_027031325.1 Desulfobacteraceae bacterium | reverse complement strand
ATGCAGGCCTTTGTGGAAGGTGCCGCCACCATTACCCCGGCGGCACCTTCCACAAAGGCCTGCATGATGAATTCAACATCCACCTTACCGGCACAGGGAACCTTGATCAGCTTCAGCCCTGGTGGCAAATCCATTCCAAAGGCGGCCGCGGCCTGACCGGCTTCCAGAGCCGAGTTCTGGCAGCAGAAGGCCACGATGGCCGGCTGCTTTTGCGTTGCGGCCACGGCCTCACGGACTTGCAGGCCCAGATCCTTGTCGCTGAAACCGCCTATCTGGATGGCGTCCATGGGACATTCACTGGCGCAAATACCGCAGCCCTGGCAGGCAAGTTGGGAAATTGCCGCCACGCCGTCTTGCCAGAAGATCGCCCCATGGGGACAGCAACGGTAACACGTCAGGCAAATGGTGCATTTTTCCGGATCGACCACGGCCCGGTCGGCCGGAACTGTCTTTTTGCCGTCTCCGAAAAGCTCCTTGATCCGGAGGGCGATGCTGGCGCCCAGACCGGGGGCGGCCACGTAGATTCCTTCCCGGTTCGATTTGACCGGGAAACGGTGGACATTGTTGCTCGGTAAAAAACCTTCCAGGTCGGTGTCTAGCCGCAAGGTCCAGGCAAGCTTGATATCGCGGTTGGCCGGTACGGCCTTTTCCTCCACCACCAGGTAATCGTACTCGGCCTCGAGGGTTTGGCGCAGGATGGAATCAAGGCTGGTAATCTTTATTTTATGGCCCTCCGTGGTGATGACGGGCTTTTCCAAAGGCTTGAAGCAGACTACCCCTTCTTCGCGGACATGGGTGAACTTTCTCTCCAGACCCGGGCCCGCCACCTTGACGTTACCGGCGTAAATGCAAGCTGCGGCACCTTCCAGGTGCTGGATGGCAAGGGCCGCATCCAGGACACGGGACGTGTACCCGGGATCTCCCTCCCAGGTCAGGTTGGAGAGCAGGGCCACGGTGCTGCCGGCCAGTTTGGATTTGCCTTCTTGGCTTCGAAGCATCTCTTCAAGGGCACTCAGGGTCACCACCCTGTCGCCCAGGCCGATGCCGAAAGGCTCCACCTGGGGTTCGAGGTCGTAACCGGGAGCAATCACTACGGCTCCGAAACTGCGCTCCAGCTTTTGGCCGTTAAGAGTATAAAAGGCCCGGAAATCACCGGCGACTCCCGCAAAATCGTAAATCGAAGCCCCGTCGAGCAGCTCGACCAGGTCCGACCGGGGCACTGCGGCGGCACCCTGTTCACCATTGCCTATGACGGCCACCTTGTATCCCTGGGCTGAAATTATCTCGGCCGCTTCCACGCCGGCAGGACCGGCGCCGATAACCAGGACATCGGTATTAATGCTGATTTCGATCGTGTTGCTGCTATTTTCTGCTGTCATTTGGTCACCCCCAGAAACTTCATGGCTTCATAGGCTGTCTTTTGGGCTCCTGCCATGGTGTCGATTATGCTTCCCGGTCCGGCTGCCGTACCTGCCACGAATACACCCGCGCCGGCGGCTGAACCGCCGTCGAGAAATCCGTCTTCATTGACGGCAATGCTGAACAGGTCGGCGATCTTCGGGGTGTCGGCCCCAGGCGTTATGCCCACCGCCAGTACGACCAGGTCGAATTCTTCCATTGCCGGAGCATCCTGACCTTCAACCATTTGCATGAGTTTGAGGCGGTCGTCTTCAACCTGATAAATATCCACCGGGATGGCCCTGACGAATTTCAGCCACGATTTGACGCCTTCATAGAAAATGGGGAACTCCTTGCCGGTGTTCTGAATATCGATGTAGAACATGGTGATGTCGGCCTCCGGGTTGTCGTGCTTGACGACCGAGGCCATGCGCATGGCGTAGGCGCAGCATACCTGGGAGCACCAGAGGTTTCCCAGGCCCTTGTCACGCGAGCCGACGCACTGGATAAAGGCTATCTTTCCAGGTGTTTTTCCGTCCGACGGCCTGGCAAGCGTTTTGTTTTCGCGCAGAATTCTTTCAAGCTCCAGCCCGGTGATCACGTTTTTCCACTGGCCGTAACCGTAGGTCTTCTTGAGGGCCGGGTCGAAAGGAGTAAAACCGGTCGCCACGATCAGCGCATCGACTTCCAGCCGGCCCTCGGTTCCCAACTCGGTGACTTTGACCGCACCTTCGGGAACATTTTCTCCGGCCCCCTCTCCGGCCACGTAAAGGGGGCGGTTGTTTTTGGACAGCCCCTGCAGTATTTCTCCGGCGGCCGGCCCGGCATCACTTTTGGCCAAAGAAACTGTATACTTGTCCCCTTTTTGCAGACCCGTCACCTCTGTCCTGAGGTGGACATTGATCAATGGTTCGCCGACGACGTTGGCCAGCATTTCTTCCACGCTGCAGGCGCCGCACTGCTGGCATTTGTCGGTTGCTTTACAGGTGAACCCAATGCTGTGGCCTCCCAGAAAACAGCTCTTTTCCACCAGCTCGACACTGATATTTTGCCTGGAAAGTTCCCACGCAGCGGTAAGGCCTGCAATACCACCTCCAACCACCATGACTTTTCCGTTTTGACTCTTCAATTTGGAAACTCCTTATTTCTTGTTGGATATCAGGTATCAAACTTCCGGCCTTGGCAGCATGCCTGCTCTTTCGGCTATTTCCGGCACCCTGTGCTCCCATTCAATGGCCATGAGATGAACTCCGGCGATTCCTTTCATCTCCCTGAATTCTTCTATCTGTTCGCAGGCGATCTTGATTCCTTCTTCGGCGACCTTCTTTTTTTCGACACCCTTGAGGCGCTTGATTATTTCATCCGGAACATCCATCCCGGGCACCTTGTTCTTCATGTAGTTGGCCATACCTACGCTTTTCATGGGCGTGATACCGGCCAGGATATAGACCTTTTCAGTCAGGCCCATGTCGTTTGCCCTTTTGACCCATTGCCTGATCTTGGCCATGTTGTACACGCACTGGGTTTGGATGAAATCCGCTCCGGCCTTTACCTTCTTGGCCAGGCGGTGCACCCTCCATTCGAACGGTTCGGCAAACGGATTGGCGGCCGCGCCGATAAACATCCTGGGGGGCTCGTCGATGTCGGCCCCACCCTGGAATTTACCCTCATCGCGCATTTTTTTGACCATGGCTATCAATTGCATGGAGTCGATATCGTAAACCCCCTTGGCATGGGGGTGATCACCAAACATTTGATGGTCCCCGGACAGGCAGAGGATGTTCCGGATTCCATGGGAGTAAGCTCCCAGAATATCTGCCTGCATGGCCAGCCGATTTCTGTCCCGGCAGACCATTTGATAATTGGGTTCGAGGCCTTCCTGAAGGCAAAACAGGGCCGCCGCCCAGCTGGACATCCTCACCATGGCGGTCTGGTTGTCGGTAATGTTCGCCATGTCGACTTTGCCTTTGAGATAGGAGATCTTTTTTTTCAAAGCCTCCACATTGGCTCCCCGCGGTGGCCCCACTTCACCGGTGAAAGCGAAGTGTCCGGCCTTGAGAACCCTTTCCAGTCTGCTACCTGATTTCATATCCATCTCTCCCTCGCGAAAATATTTGATTGTCCAACCGGTTCATCCCTGCAGGGCCTTGATGCGTTCTTGGTAACCAGGCTGAATTATCTTTCTGGGCTTCTGGTTGCTCCAGTCATTGGCAGGTGAAACTTCCATTATCTGCTCGAGCCGGCCCTGGGCTGACAGGCGCTCATAGATCCTGTACCAGGCGCAGGGCTGGTCGGTGTTGATTTCACAACTGCCGTTATTGGTGCCCCCGCAAGGGCCGTTGAAAAGGCTCTTGGCACACATGGTGACCGGGCAAATACCGCCGGTCATTCCCAGCACACAGGTTCCGCAGGCCCGGCATTTTTCTTCGTACCAGCCGACATCGAGGTTGACTCCGATGAAAGAGGTGTCGACGGCCGGCAATACCGGTTTGTCGGGAAAACGTTCGGCCAGAAACTGGATTCCCGCCCCGCAAGCCATGGAGATCAAGGCGTCATATTCAACGGCCAGGGAATCGAGCTCGGCCAGAAATTCCATGTCGCATTGGCGTTCGACGGTGGCGGCACCCAGGCTGATTTCATCCTTGCCCAGGGCCAGTTGCAATTCGGCGTTGAGGGTCGCCACCTCCTTGGATCCCCCGGCCAGGCAAACGGCCACGCAAGTTCCACAGCCGACGGTCAACACCCTTTTGTAGCCCGCTACCATGGCTTTGATCTCTTCAAAGGGTTTCCTCTCAGCAACAATCATGGCTCCTCCTGTCAGGCAAATGAAAAGATTTGATATTAAGAAAATGGATTGATAAGTGGACTGATAAGAAGTTCATTTTCAGGAAATGGAACAGTAAAAATAAATAAATAAAAGCCAAATTCCCACCACCGTTTGGGAGGGCTCATAGAAAACGGAGGTAGAATCAGGCGCCCAATGACTCAGGTTCAGATAGCCCTTGGCAAAAGGTTTGTCAAGGGCTGATTTGGCAAAATCACTTATAAATCAGGCATGTTGGATGAAGTGGAAAAAGCTGTCGGAGAAGAATTTCATCCCTTTTCAAAAACTCCATCGACGCCTGTAATGGCTTTTCATAATTGGCTTTTGTTTTTCTTGATTCTTTTGGTAGGATTTACGTTTGATGTCGGCTGCAAGCAGGCAGAAGTAGACTTAAACCCTGCAAAGCCAGCCTCGATGGTATGTTCCCGGAACCCGGGTTTTACAAACCGCTGGTGAACCCCGGAGTTGATGAACCGGCCGAGCCTATTTTCGGCCGGCTTTTCAAAGCAGACTTCTGTGTCTTGGTTCATTTCCCGAGCGGAAACTGATGGCTCCCGGTTTTTGGTTGCGGCCGGATATGGTTGGACCAAGCTTCATAAACGGCGGTATCTTTGCGGTCGGACGGCCATACCATGAAGCAGGCGGGCTGACTTGTTTGTCAGGATTCAGGGTTGAACAAAGAAACCTTAATCAACAAAGGAGAGATCATGGAACACGTTGGTATCTTGAGTCAAAAAGCACTCGAACTCGTTGTCAGTTATGCCCCCAAGTTGTTGCTGGCCCTGCTCACCCTGGTTGTCGGACTATGGATCATCAAGGGGCTGGTCAAAGTCGTCCGCCTTTCGATGGAACGATCGAAAGCCGACAAGACCCTGATCCCTTTCATGACCAGTCTGGTGGGTTGGGGATTGAAAGTCCTCCTGTTCATCAGTATCGCATCCATGGTGGGTGTGGCCACAACCTCCTTCATAGCCGTTCTCGGTGCAGCCGGCCTGGCCGTCGGTCTGGCCCTGCAGGGCAGCCTGGCCAATTTCGCAGGCGGGGTCCTGATCCTGATCTTCCGGCCATACAAGGTAGGCGATCTGATCGAAACCCAGGGGCACCTGGGCGTGGTCAAGGAAGTCCAGATATTCAACACCATCCTGCTATCACCGGATAACAAGCGGATTGTCATACCCAACGGCGCGATTTCGAATGCTTCCCTGGTAAACTATTCGGCCGAGGGTAATCTGCGGGTGGACATGGTTGTCGGGATTGCCTACGAGTCCGACGTTGCCCGGGCCAAGGAAATCCTTAAAAAAATAGTCGAGGACAACCCGCTTGTTCTCAAGGATCCGGCTCCCCAGGTGGCGGTTTCAGAACTGGCGGACAGTTCCGTCAACATCATAGTCCGTCCCTGGTGCAAGTCCACCGATTACTGGACGGTTTACTTTGAAACCATGGAAAAGGCCAAGCAGGCCCTGGAAGAAAACGGAATTTCGATTCCGTTTCCACAGATGGACGTTCACCTCCAAAAGGCCGAGGCCGCCTGAACGGATTGGTGAAGCCAAAAGGTCAATCAGCCGGCCGACAGGGTTTCATCAAAAATGGTCGCCAGATGGAGTGTCTGTTGGCTGATCTTCTGGCTCGCATTGCAAATCCCGTAGAAAAGAATGCTCAGCCTGGTTTTGGAAACCCCTGACCTGATCCGTTCAACCTGGCGGCCGTCGTACTGTTCCACCAGTTGTTTGAGACGAACGTAATGGGCTGCCAGGAGGCGGTAATCCATGCTCGTACCTTCCAGCAGGACCCGGGAGGTATCGGCCAAAACGCCTTCCAGGCATCCCCGGATCTGTTGGAGTTCCTTTTTCTGCTCCGGCAGCAGGCCCGCATGTTGATTGGAAACGTGCACGTGGCAGCGCAGGATCATGTCGCGCGTGCTTTCGGCGATTTCCTGGAGGGCGGCTATGACGTAAGCGTATTTGTCGGCTCCCTGCACCTGATCGCTCTGCAGCAATCGCAAGGTCTTGAAAATGTTGGCCACGATTATGTTCGACCAGGCCTGAACCCTGCTTGTCTGGCGGCGTAACTGCTTGAGGGCCTTGCGGTCTTCGGTCAGGATTGCATCGAAACAGGCGCTCAGGTTGGCGCGTACGACCTGCAGGAAACGTCCACATTGTTCAAAGCAAGTTCTGACGGCCTGGTCGGGGTCTGAAATCCTTTTCAGATCAAGCTCTTCCAGCTCGCGGGTATCTTTTTCCCGCCGGCCGTGGAGCCTGAAGTTGCGCAGTCCCACCAGGACGATGACGATCAGCAGCCCGGCGACAGCGAACCCATCCAACAGGTGGATGGCAAAAGCATTCAGCAGAGCCAGCGAAAATGCCAGCATGGCGGTGAAAAACCATCCCCCGATGACCGTAAGAACACCGGTCACCCGGTACACGGCGCTGTCCAGCCCCCAGGCCTTGTCGGCCAGTGAAGTCCCCATGGCCACCATGAAGGTGACATAGGTGGTCGACAGGGGCAGCTTCATGCTGGTGGCCCAGGCAACCAGGG
>JALVRI010000105.1 GCA_027031325.1 Desulfobacteraceae bacterium | reverse complement strand
CCCTTGCGGCTTCAAATGCCTGAAGGCTCTTCACCGAATGAACTTCACCTTACCGGTTAAGGCACGGGCGGAAACAAATAAATGCAAGCTTATGCAATAATTCAATGAAATTAATTTTTCAGGCATTAAAGTGCAAAATCCGGGTTGAAAATTTGAAGCTTTGGTTTCAAAGCCTGATATGCTAATGGTTGTAAATAAGCGTCAGCTCCCTTGGGGTTAAGGACGGATAACAGGCTTATGAAAAATTGCGGCGTGATGCCCCCGCCGGCAGTCAGGCTGGGCATAGACAACCTTATTCAAGCTCCTCCCGCCATCCTGGACGGTCGCCGCCTGGGGCTGCTTTGCAACCACGCGTCGGTGGACGGCAAGCTTGTTCACAGCCGGCTCAGGATCAACCAGCTCTTCAAAGGCAGCCTGAAAGCCCTCTACAGTCCTCAACACGGATTTTACGCCGAAAAGCAGGATAATATGATTGAATCCGGCGACCGGCTGGATCCTTGCCTCGATTTGCCGGTCTTCAGTCTCTACGGACGATCCCGCAAGCCGACCGCCGAAATGCTTGAACCGATCGACGTCCTGATCGTCGACCTACAAGACGTGGGCACCCGGGTTTACACTTTCATTTACACTCTTGCCTTTTGCATGCAGGCAGCCAGGCAATACGGCAAGACGGTCGTCGTTCTGGACCGTCCCAACCCGTTGGGGGGCTCGGAAGTTGAAGGCAATCTCCTGGAACCCGAATACGCCTCTTTTGTGGGACTTTATCCTATTCCCATGCGTCACGGACTGACAATCGGTGAGCTTGCACTTTTGTTCAACGAGCATTTCGCAATAGACTGCCGGCTGGAAATTATAACCATGCAGGGATGGCAGCGCCAAATGCTGTTTGAAGACACCGGGCTTGCCTGGGTGGCCCCATCTCCCAACATGCCCACCGCGGCAACCAGCCTGGTCTATCCCGGACAGGTAATCTGGGAAGGGACAAACGTATCTGAAGGCAGGGGTACGACTCAACCTTTCGAACTGTTTGGAGCGCCTTTCATCGATCCTTACAAACTGTTGCAAAACATTGAGCCTGGCCGATTACCGGGCGTCGTCCTGCGACCTGTGGAATTCGAGCCGACTTCCAACAAGTGGCAGGGCCGGACTTGCCGGGGTTTTCAGATTCACGTAGTCGATCCAGCGACCTTCAGGCCTTATCGGACAAGCCTCCTGCTGCTGCAAGAGGTCATCAGGCATTATCCCGGAGATTTTCAATGGAAATCACCGCCCTATGAATACGAATTCGAAAAGATGCCCATAGACCTCATACTCGGTGACAAGCGCCTGAGACAAGATCTCGAGCACTTGGTACCCATCTACCGGCTGGAGGAGGGCTGGAAGAAAAGCCTTGAAGATTTCAAACAACTGAGCAGGAAATACCGGCTTTATGAGTAATTCAATAATCCAGGAGGCGGAAGGAAAGCGTTGGCGCCGGATGCGTTTCAAAAACAACAAGGTCTGGATCGCCCTGGCCGACGGTGACCATCCGCTTCTTAAAAACGGTAAATTGTTGTTGAAATACCGTCTCGATCAGGACTATCAATACTGGGTAAAGCCGGAAAACATCAAGGAGCTTGGCGACGAGCATCCCTCCTTTTTCCCGCAAACCGAATCTTCACCCCGGAAAGCGAAAGATCCTGGAAACGGGATACCGTCTTCATCAGACAAGGTGATCCATATTTACACCGACGGTGCCTGCTCCGGCAATCCCGGACCGGCCGGCCTGGGCGTGGTGATGATCTACAGGGGACACAGGAAGGAAATTTCGCGCTACATCGGGGTGGCCACCAATAATATTGCCGAATTGATGGCAATCGAGGAAGGTTTGAAAGCCATCAACAACCGCAACTTGCCCGTAGTGGTTCACACTGATTCCAACTATGCTTACGGTTTGCTCACCAAAGGATGGAAAGCAAAGGAAAACAAGGAGTTGGTTAACAGGCTGAAATCCCTCGCTTCAACTTTCAGGAATCTTCGTTTTGAAAAAATCAAAGGGCATTCCGGACACCCGGAAAACGAAAGGGCCGACCGGTTGGCCGTGGAGGCCGTTCGCAAAGCTACCACCTGAGAGCCACCCTTTTCGGCCGGCAGAATAAATGCGCCAACATTTCGGTGGTAGTTTGGGGGAGTTTGGCAAGGCGGGTTGGCCTGGAGAAATTCAGCCAGGAATTGTGGCCCCGGCTTCAAAGCGACAAAAAGCACCTCAAGGGGAAAATAAGAAAGGCTGTTGAAAGCCCTCGGCAATCTCAACAGCCTCGCTTGACCACATCATGCCCTCGCCGGTAAGCTTTCGTGCTCTCCGGCCGGTTGTACAGCCCGGCAGAGTTGGTTCCGGTCCACCTGCCGCTCACCTCAGCCGGGATACGTCAGGGCTCACACAGGCTCTCTTTCTGAAATCAGGACTTTTCCGACTTCAGGTTTTCTATCTCTTTTTTGAGTTCTTCTATTTCCTGTTTGTACTTTTCAGCGTCATCGGTGTCATCGGAAGCACTTGCAGCGGTATCGTCTTTTTTCCACGTGTCTTTCAATTCATCAAATCCCAGATAGAGCGCCAGCCCACCGCCAAGAAGAAGCATAATCGGAATGGCACCGGCCAAGAGCTGGAGAAATTCACCAAACCAGACCGAAAGGCCGATGAGTCCTAATACTGCTGCAACCGCTCCGCCAATTAACGTTTTCATAAAGAATCTTCCTCCTTTGGCTGAAAATGGGATTTCATTTTTCAAGTGATCGCTTGATCGACCAGATGGCCCGAGGCCCTATCTGACTACCACGGTCACTTCTGAACCACCATTAAAATTGTGTTTGTGATAACGAGTAAGTTAAAATTAAAGGCGAACCCCGCAAGCTAAACGCCGGAAAAATCAAGTCTGTTCAATTACCATATCCCAGGTGGCAACGCAAGATTAAATTTACCGTCCCCTACCGGCCGGACAATCGACCTCCGTGGCCTCGGCAAAAGGCATCAGGTATCGACCCGTAAGGGTATGTCCCATTTTTTCATGTACTTCCATATGGCCGTACGGCTCAAACCAACCCTGCGGGCGACTTCGGCTTTATTCCATCCGCATTCTTCGAGCAAAAGCAACAGTTCCTGGCGGGTCAATTTGACCGGCTTTCTGGTTGGCCTGCGATAAAAATCGTATTGCCCGTTACACTTTACCTCAATCATCAACTGTCTGATTTCCATAGGCAAATCATCAAGTTCCACCTGCCGACCATTACAAAGCACAAAAGCGTGTTCAATCGCGTTTTCAAGTTCGCGGACGTTGCCGGGCCACCCGTAATCCATGACGGCACGCATGGCATGATGAGACAAGCCGGTGATATTTTTCCCCGTTTTGCGGTTCTGTTCCTCAATGAAATTATTTATCAGCAAAGGGATGTCATCCTTGCGCTCCCTGAGAGGAGGCAAGTAGATCGGGAAAACCTTTAGACGATAGTACAGGTCCTGGCGAAACATGCCCTCCTGGACGAGTTTGAACAGATCGCGGTTTGTGGCGGCGATTACCCGGATGCTGACCTTACGGCGCCTGGATTCCCCAACCCTTTCTATTTCCCTTTCCTGCAAGACACGTAAAAGCTTGACCTGGATCAAGGGGGTGAGCTCTCCGATTTCGTCCAGGAAAATGGTTCCCCCGTCGGCCTCTTCGAAACGCCCCTTGCGGTCCCTGATGGCACCGGTGAAGGAGCCTTTTGCATGTCCGAACAATTCGCTTTCGAGCAATGTTTCCGGCAAGGCCGAACAGTTGACCACCACGAAGGGGCCATCCTTGACCAGGCTGTTGAAGTGGATTGCACTGGCCACCAGTTCTTTTCCGGTTCCACTTTCCCCCTGGATAAGAACGGTTGCGTTACTGGCGGCAGCAGCCTCTATGGCCGCGAAAACCTTCTGCATGGCGCGGCTTTTGCCGATTATTTTGTCGAAACAAAATTTCTCTCCCAGCTTGCGGTAGGCTTCTTCGACCTTTCGGCGGGCCTTGTTCAGCTCAGTCATATCGGTCAGGGTTTCGACGATCCCGATAATTTTCCCCCGTTCATCCCTTACCGCCCGGGCCCTCTTAATTACCGGCACGTCATAGCCATCCCGATGCCTCACAAAACATTCATTATCCTCACCCTTACCATGGACAAGGATACCGCAAGCCTCAAAACCGTTGGGGCACTCTTTCCCGAAACAACGACTGCACTGCAATATGCTGCAGGTGTGTCCCAAAACCTCGGAAGAACTGTACCCTGTTATCCGCTCCATGGCCGGATTCCAAGAAGAGATCCGGCCTTTTTGATCCAGGGTGAAAACACCGTCGGCCATGGCGCTGACGATTTGACTCAAAAGACGGTTATCCCACAATTCATGGGTACTGCTTACCATTTTTGAACCAACCTTGTTTCGTCACAGTTGCAACCAGTTAACGTTACTTTGCGTTACTCAACTTATCGTAACTTGCCTTGGACCAAAGTCAAGAACAATGAACCTGTTTTTCAGGAATATATAAGAACCAAGATAACAAATTAAAATTAAAGGTCATTATATTCTCCACCCTCTTTGCTTCGACCATATCCGTCCCCAAGGTTCTCACTGGCATAATTATTGATAGTTAATCGACAGATAAAGTTTCCTGTCAAAGGCATAAAGGTCGGCCGGAAAGGGGAAAAAACACAGGGAACAATCAACTTGCCTGCCGGCTGCCAGCTGACAGGGGTTTCAGTCCAAGGAGACCAGCAGATGGCGCAGAGAAACTCTCAATACCTGCCGCAATTTCCTTTTCAACTACCGCAAGGTGTCATGCTGGTGGATTTTTATGCCAGCTGGTGCCTTCCCTGCCGGAATTTCGAGCCTACCCTGAAGCAGCTGGAAAAAATCTATCGGGGCAGGGCCTCGGTTGCCCGGCTCGATATCGATGAAAACCGCAAGATCGCCTTGGCCCTCGGAATCCAGAGCATACCCACCATTATTATTTACAAAGACGGTCAGGAACGAAAGCGTTTGTTAGGACTTCAAACCCTATCCAGCCTTACTGCGGCCATTGAGATGATCTTGGCGGCCAAATCCTGAAAGGCTGGTTCATAGAAAGGAAAATCCAATGTCTTCAATTTCTTTTGCCGATATAGCAATCGTAAGCTGTGGTACTTTGAGCTTGGAGCTCAATTTTCTCAAAGAACAAGGTTTTCTCGACAGCTCCCACATCTATTATACCACCCCTGGTTTGCACCAGGATATTCCGGAACTGGAACGTCAGCTCGTGAGCCGTATCAACAAGGCCAAAACAAAAACCGACAAGGTCCTGGTAATATACGGCGGTAAATTCTGTTACGTCAACGTGGATGAGCCCCAGCGCCGGATGCAAACAATCATCCAGGAGCAAGGCCCGGGTGTCGTCAGGATAGACGCCACTCATTGTATGGACATGCTCGCCGGCGAGGATGAACGCGATCGTATTGCCCAGGAAGTGGCCGGCGGAGAACCTGTATGGTGGATGACACCGGGATGGATCAAATTCCGGCGCCAGGTTTTTGCCGGTTGGGACAAAGGCATCGCCAACGAAAACTTTCCCAAACACACCGGAGGCGCAATCGTCCTCGACGCAATCGGGTACACCGAAAAATACATGGAGGAAAAGCCTGAAGAATTCCTTGAGTATTCCGACTGGATGGGAATTCCGATCATCCCTTATGCCATAACCCTTGATCGTTTCAAAAACCTCTTGATCCAACAGGCGAAGATACTGTTGGGATAGGCGGGTCCTTCCCCATTATCCAGGGCTGGCACCCAACCCAGCCCTCCCCCCCCCAATGATGGGCGCCAGGTTGGTCCTGTCTGGCCAGTCATGCTTTCTTGATAAAGCCCGTTTGAGTGGCAGGCGGCAAACCGACCTAACATCCTCCAGATAGCTATTTTTCAGAATATTCCATCTCAAAAAGACGCCCGTGGCGTTTGGCTTGAAGCCCTTAACGCTTGAACCGTCAATCGCCGAACAGGCGGGTTAGACGGTTGCAATCGCATCCTTATTCTGATAGTTTCAAATTTTATATAAAAATTTAGCCAAAACAAATATCAATAATAATGTAAGTTGGTTAAATCAGGACAAGGTGAGGAAGGAAACAATTCAGCCGGTTAATTGATAAAATGTTACAAAAAAAGAACCCCAAGAAGGCGGACGTTTCAGAGGCAGACATATCCGGAAAGACCGATTCCCTGACAATGCGCATACTGGGCAACTCCCACCACCATTTCCTTAACATGCTCCCGTCCCGGACCGGCCTGGTTCCCTGGATTCTGGAACGCCTCTTCGGGGGAATTACTTTCAGCGATGAACAACTGGCCCTTATCAGGACCCTGCCCAAGGACGCCGTAATCGTATATACCATCAAGTACAAAAGCTACTTCGAGTTCTATTTTTACCACACCCGAATGCGCCAAAAACATCTGCCCGTGCCGGAGCTGGGTTTCAATTACCGTTTCATCGCCTTTCAGCCCGTAAGCCGGATTCTGCGAAGCATGCTGGCATCGGCGCATTTCCTGGCCCGCAACCGGCGCAGGCGCGACCCGTTTCGTGACGGCTACTGGGAAAAAGCTCTTCTTGAACAGCAAAGGACGGCCTTGCTGCCACTGGTTGAAAAAGGAGAATTCTACCGCCGCTTCATAAAGGCCAAAACAGATCCGGCCCGCTTCCTGATAGAACTCCAGGCCAAGACCAAACGGCCTGTTTTCCTGG
>JALVRI010000104.1 GCA_027031325.1 Desulfobacteraceae bacterium | reverse complement strand
AGCAGCTTCCACCGCCTCCTGGCTGTACTCCATCGGTTTGCGGTAATGGGTCTGAAAAGCGGCGAAACGGTAAACCAGGGGGTCGATCCCCTTGTCAATGAAGGTTGCCTTCAAGGTGAGGAAATTACCTTCGCTTTTGGCCATCTTTTTGCCGCCGGAGATGATCAGGAAGGCGCCGTGCATCCAGAACCGGAAAAACTGCTTTCCAGTGGCGGCTTCGGATTGAGCGATTTCATTGGTGTGATGAACGTTGATGTGATCTACCCCTCCGCAATGGATGTCGAGCATGTCACCCAGATACTTCATGCTCATGGCCGAGCATTCGATATGCCAGCCAGGAAACCCCACCCCCCACGGAGAATCCCATTCCATCTGGCGCTTTACCCCCGGTGGTGTAAATTTCCAGAGGGCGAAATCGGTCGGATTGCGCTTTTCGGGGTTCTTTTCCACCCTGGCTCCTTCCTGGAGAGCTTCCAGGTTTTGGTGGGAAAGCTTGGTGTAATCAGGAAACTTGGAGGTATCGAAGTAGATGCCGTCACTTGTGCGGTAGGTAAACCCCCTGTCTTCAAGGCGTTTGATGAGCTCTATCTGGTCGGGGATGGTGTCGGTCGCCTTGCACCAGATGTCGGGGGGCAGGATATTGAGCGCCGCAAGGTCCTTCTTGAATGCGCGGGTGTAGAATTCGGCTATTTCCCAGGCGCTTTTGCCTTCCCTGCGGGCCCCTTTTTCCAGCTTGTCCTCCCCCATGTCGCGATCGCCGGTAAGGTGTCCCACGTCGGTTATATTCATCACGTGTTTGACCTGAAAACCGTTGTAGAGCAAAACCCGCTTGAGAACATCTTCGAAAATGTACGTCCGCAGGTTGCCTATATGGGCGTAATTGTAGACGGTCGGGCCACAAGTGTACATGCCGACTGTGGGCGGTTTGAGTGGTGAAAAAGGCTCTTTCTTCCTGCTGAGGGTATTGTAGAGGTATAGATCCATATGGAGCCAGCCTGTTTTGGGGTTAACTCGATCTTTTCCTACCGAATCAGGGATAGATTTATGCACCAATAGGCTGCTGCTTGTCAAACATGTTCACCGTCAATCGATGTCTGCGTAAAAAATGACGTCCTGTGGCAACAACGGATGGAAGCCTGGCTAGCTTGACCGATCGGATCCGCTCAACCGGAAAGGACCCTGTATTTCAGGTAGACCGTGTTAGTATCCAGCAAGTGACAGTCCTCGAGGGCCAACTCCAGGTCGAGTGAAGCGTTGAAAAGCCCGAGGCCGCTGCCAAAAATCCGGGGAGAAACGGTGAGCACGATCTCGTCGATCAGGCCCGCCTGGGCAAAGAGGGTGTTTGCCACTGCTCCGCCGGCAAGTACTGCCTGGCCGTATCCTTGCCGGTAAAGCCCGGCTGCTATCTGTTCAGGTGGGTCGTCGGTAAAGTAAACTCCTTCGAGCAAGGGCCGGCGACCGGGATAGCGCGTCATTACCACGTGATGTCTTGCCGGCAAGGGCCTGCCGATGCTGTCGAAGGTACGCGAGCCCATTATCACCACTCCGGACTGGAGGGTGAGAGCCTTGAACATCCTCTTGTCAGCCGGACCTGTCCAATCCGGAAAATGGTCCCGGTTGCGGGCGATCTTGCCGTCAGCCGTCGCAGCCATCAGTAAAATGATTCTGGAACGCATCGCTTTACCTCTCCTTAGTGTCCTTTGCCATCCATCCCGTCACAGCTTGTATCTGCCTGTAGGTTGCATTCCGGCAAATTATTTGCAAGGATAAACCTTAAAGTATCTTGAGCGGACCTGATTTGTCGGCAGTTCAGTCAATCACGAAAGGAGAAATGTATGCCTGAAGATAACGAGCTCCTGACCGCCAAGGAATTTGCCAGCCTTGCCGGTGTCAAGCCGGGAACGGTCACAAACTGGATTCGCAGTGGCAAGCTGAAAGGGACTAAAAAGGGGAGACGCTGGATGATTCCCCGCAGTCAAATCGAAACGCTGGGTAAAAAAGAATCCAAGGCCCAAACCGCTCCTGATGCCGCCAGCAAACAGGCAGGCGCAGAGGTTGAGTCCAAGCTTTATACGATCGCTGAATTTGCAGCCATGACCTACCTGACGGAACTGGGGGTAGAACGCTGGCTGAAAGCAGGGCGTCTCAAGGGGCGGGTCGACTCATCCGGCACATTGAAGGTAGAGGCCTCCAGCCTCAAGTTACCCCATCTCAAGCACCTTTTGCGCAGTTGAACATTCCTGGAAGATGGTATCGGCTGCCGGGTTGCCCCAGCCTCCTGTCCGGCAGCCGGAAATTCCATCTCAGCCAGGCAAGATCCCCTTATATATAAAAACGGTATATACTCCGGCCATCGCTACCGCTGCAAGGCGCGGCAAACGGCCCCAAAAAGCAATCAGCAGGAAATGGACGGCTCCGGCCACCACAATGATTTCTATGGCCAGGGGCAGGTAAGCCGGAATCTTGATGGGCGTAAAAAGAGCGAACAGCCCGATGGCCATGGGAATACAGATGTGCCCGTCGCCTATCTGTGAGCTGTAAACGATATCGGCTCTGCGGCGGTAAGCATACCAAGCAGCAAGCAAACCGTTGGGAAGCACCATCAGCAGGCCGCTCAACCAGCCCAGGTTGTCGAAAACCAGCAGTCCATCCCCAGCTTTCGGTATCCAGGCCACCAGGCGATCTATGCCCTTGAAGACCCCGATCCCACCGGCCACCACCAGGGCTGCATCGATGACGATAGTCCACGGCAGCTTGCGGTGGCGGCGGACATTGTTCTTGAGCAAATCGAAAATATGAATTACCTGCCAGAACAGGAAGAGCCCCACCAGCACAAGTCCGTCGTCCCGGTTAAGGAGGCCATCCCTGGCAAGCACCCACAGGGCCCCGGTGAAAAAAAACATGGCCGTCAGGGAAAACAACAGGGAAAGATAGTTGAGGCGGTTTTGTTTCGACCATTGCCGCGATCGCCCCCCTGAAACGCAACTCGATCTTAGGTTCAAGCTCCAGACCAGGGCCGGCAACCCAATCAGCAGGGTCAGGTTGGTCACGTTGTTTACCAGGCAATTTTCCAGGACCATGACACCGTTTCCGGCGGTTTTCCCCATTACGTAGGCAAAACTGAGGTTGGAAAATCCGGAAGCATAAGGCATGATCAGGGTCCCGAGAACTGTTCCTTCCAGCCCCTTGTTCTCCATCGCCCCCAGGCGCCAAATCATCAGGGCAGAGGCCAGCAGAAAAAGGGCCAGCGAAAAGATGGGATCAAGCCGGTTTGCCAAGTCATTGGCCACCGCCGTCCACTTCGCCGCGAGTACCAACAGCCCTGAAATATCGGTAAGTGCCCAAGCGGTCAATCTACCTCCCCGGCCAGTGCCTCAAACGGCGACCCCCGTGACCAGTAATTCCCAGCGGGCCGACAACCGGCGATAATCCGCCAGCCAGTCCTCCAGGGCGTCCACGTCTTTACGCGGAATCCCCAGCCGCTCGGCGTAAGTGTATATCCTCTGTTTTTCAGGAAGGGAAAAGTTGCGATCCATGGATGCAAGCATTATGGCGTCGCGCAGTACCACCAGGGCGGTAAGCCGGGACAGTTTCCGGCGGCCGATGGTAAATGTCTTGTCCGTGGTGCGCATATAGTTCTCGTAATCCAGGCCGAGCTTCAAGGCCTTGCGGCGCACAAACTCGTATTCACGGGGACCGTTGTCTTTGTCAGCCTTGGCAATCGAAATCAATATCCGCAAATATGTCTCGGGATCGAAATCTTCCATCCCCTGAAAATAGAAATCCATCTCCATAATATCTGGCTCCCTTGCTTGTTCTTGGGTGTCTCTAGCGCCAATGGCCATCGCAACACTCATGCCCTCATCTTTGATAGCAAGGAATATTCCAGAATTTATTCCCATCCACAATATGTCACCACCTGCAAGGCGGCCTGGTTACAAGCAGGCAACTTAAAGGCAGGCAAGAGGCGGCCGAGCATTTTCAGGTTCCAACAGGAGGCCCACCATCAGGCGCCAATATTGCACTTTTGTATACCATGGAAAACTAACCTATACATTCCGCCGGATCATAAAGCAGGATTTTGCAGATCGTAGGTTTGGCGAAAATAGACGGCGAAAGTGCAAAATCCGGGATAAACGGCCTGTCCGGAGATGCAATGGCAGGCTAGCGCCCCCGGCCACCCCCGAACCATTTCTTGATCTTTTGCCAGCCAAAGCCCTTGAACCTGATCTTTAGCAACAGGTCACCGTTTCGACCCCCGCCCTTGCCGGGACGGCCCATTCCGGCCAGGCGGATGACCTTGCCTTCCTTCAGCCCGGCCGGTATCTTGACCACCAGCTTTTTGTCCAGCAATTTGTGGTAGTATGGATAGGGGCCGCCCTTCAAGGCCCATTGCCTGTCGAGGTAAATCACGTCATGAATGTCCCGGCCGTCTGCGGGCAGTTCGGTACCGGTCAACCTGGAAAATGCCCTGCGGGCCAGGCCGTTTACCAGCCTGGCAGCCAGGGACGGCTTCGGGCCTTTAGCGATGCTCTCCCGGTCTTTTAGGCCGCCGATGTTGCCGGTTCGGCTGTCAAAGGTATAAATCTTGAACGCTTGGCCGTAAAAATCTTTGAAAATCTCGTCGAAACCCCGCAGGCCGAAGGATCTGGCCATTTCCTCGAAAATACTGTAAATGTCAGATTCATTGAAAATATCCTGCTCACTGTAAGACTGCCTGAACCTGCTGTAAGCATCATCGCCGTACATGGTGCGCAGGCTGTCGTACTGCCGGCGTTTGCCGGGATCAGACAAAACCGCATAAGCCTCGTTGATGACCCTCATCCGCTCGGCTGCAGCCGGGTCGTCCTTATTGCGGTCAGGATGGTACCTGAGGGCCAATTTCCGATAAGCCTCCTTGACTTGGCTTTGATCAGCGCTTTGCCCTATTCCAAGGACCTGGTAATAATCGATGGTATCCATTTGATTTAAGGTTTTAATTTCAAACCACCTGCCGATTTTTGCAAATTGCTTTTGCATTTTGCAAACCGCAAAATGCATCCTTGGACGCAAATTGCAGCTCGGCCAGACCGACATGGAGGTTTTAATTAGTTATTTTGCTGTTATCATTGACGATTTCAAGAAAGCCATTTTCCCAAGCCAGTTGGCACTCATATTGCAGCGCTATCTTTGCACAAAGCCTAACTTTTTCATCATCTTCCTCTCTTGTTGGCCGGGCGGCATTGACCGCCGCCCGGTCTGACAATCAATGTTAGGCAAAAGAAGAGCCGGTAAGTACCGCCAAGCTACGAGCACAAGGCCTGCGGCAATTTAATAAACCTCCTCCTTTGGGCCAGAGCCAAGTTGGCAGGGCAACCGATCAACCAATACGTCACAACCAATTTGAGGGATGGCTGCCACCGGTCATCCCTCTATTTTTTCATTTCCATCAAGAATGCCATTGGCCTCCGAAAGGGACGTCAGTTTACTGACATGCCTGTTTTCCTCTTCGATTATGACTTCCAGTTGCCCCAGGGCGTCCTCTTGTTCCACGAAAGCCCGCAGCAACTCGTAGAAGATAATCGTTTCCTTTTCCATTTCAATGGCAAGCTTCAAAATCGAGTTCCATTGCCCGGCCTCCAGCAACCTGTCCCTGTCAAGCCCGAAAGTTTTTCCCCCCAGGGCATCCTGGATCAATTGGTTTCCCAATCTCTGGAGCTGGGTGAAACCTTCTTTGATTGTGCCTGAGACAGGTAAGTTGGCAAACCACCTGGCATGTTTGGCTTCTTCATCAGCCAGCCATTCCAGCAGCTTGGCTGCATCAGGGTCCTTGACAAGGCGACTGGCCGAACGATACAGCTTTTCGCCGTTGCGCTCGATTTGAACGGCGATGGTACGCAAATCATCCCTGGTGAACATCTCTCCTCCCGACTAGCGATTATGACGATGGATATTGACCAGCCATGGGCTTTTGATATAGATCTCCAATTCGGGATCAAAATGAAAGGAATACCCTATGCACTGTCTTGCCTTGAATGATCATACCGACATTTGCGTGACTGTAAAAGTAAAACTTATCAACAAAGGCAAAGCAACCGACGACTTGGTCGAAGCCTTGAGGGAAAAGGATCGGCTCTTGAAAGCCCAGCACCTGGCCTCCAAGCACGAAAAAGACATTGCCGTAGAAATCAAGCGTTTGTTGGAAAAAGACGGCCCGAGCTGATCGGATACCATGACGCCGGAAAGCCCCCGTACTGTATTCTTCATCCAACTGCCCGTACCGCAAATAAATTTCGGTCGCCAAACAGCCAACCTGCCTCTGGCCGGCGCCTGCATGCTACAGGCCCTGTCAGGACTTGAAAACATCAGGCCGATCCTTGTCCCGGAAAGCATGGCCACCTACCTGGCAGATGCGGCCTTGGTCGACTTGATCTGCCGACAGCGTCCCGAGGTGGTCTGTTTCACCGTCTATACCTGGAACGTGGACCGAAGCATCTTTTTTGCCGCCCAGCTCAAGCAGCGCTACGGGCCGCAGATTATATTCGGCGGTCCGGAAATAACCCCCGACAATCCAAGGCTGAAGGCCTGTCCTGCAGACGTGCTGGTCTACGGAGCCGGAGAGGAAGTCATCAGGGAGCTGCTGGTATCCGGGAGGTCATTTTCCACCCCCTGGATCAATGGATCGGGCAGCAAAAGTTTTGCCAACACCCCTTCTGTGTACCTAGAGATCGAACTGGAACCCTGGATCGAAAATATCGTCCTGGTTGAAACCCAGCGCGGTTGCC
>JALVRI010000103.1 GCA_027031325.1 Desulfobacteraceae bacterium | reverse complement strand
CGACAGGCAATGGAAGAACTTGCTCTAGAAGGCAGACTGGCGGTCTGATGCGTATCGGCCTTAAGGGCGATTTATATCCGGACTGCGGCGACTGGAGCTCGATGCCTGCAGGCCGGACCGATCTTGAACCCGGATTATGCACTTCAAATGCCTGAAAAACTAATTTCATTGAATTATTGCATAAGCTTGCATTTATTTGTTCCCGCCCGTGCCTTCACCGCCAAGGTGAAGTTCAATTGTTGAAAAGTCTTCAGGCATTTGAAGCCGCAAGGGGCTCGCGATTTTACCGAATCTGCTTTGTTGGAGGGCAGTTGAAGTACCATAGTACGTCTACCTGCCCTCCGCCTCGCATCTTCGGCAAACTCGCAAGCTGCAAAATCCGGGTCGAAAGGGTGTTTACTTTTTCAGCCGGGACAACTCTCCGCTCAAAAGGCGTATATGCGCCATCTCTTCTTTGATGATATCGTCCAGACGACCTTTGCCCTTTGCTTCCGGCACGGCCTCTTTCATTCCAAGGTAGAAAACTATGGAGTCTTTCTCGGCCACTATGGCATCCTTCAAGATAGCTTCCATGCTGGAAGTATCTATCTCCTTTTCGAAAAAGACACGGGTGTCGGCCAGAGCCTTGAGATAGGCCATCGATTCACCCTCGGGATCAAAAACGGTGGCCTGCTTTTCACCGGCCGTCAGTTCCTGGCGCATCTGCTGAAACGTCTTTTCATGGTCATCTTCCATGGCGGCCAGTTTCAACAGAAACTGCTTGGCTTCCTCGTTCTCAACCGATTCCGAGGCTTTACGGTAAAAAGCCGCTCCGTTGCGCTCCAGCTGCTCTGCAATCTGGAAAATGTCATCAGCGTTGAAATCGTACATTTCCGGGATTCCTTTCCTTTGTTTAACATTTGTCTGCCTGGACGGCCCGGCAAAAGCCCCCTCTCGCGCCACTTCCGATCTCACCGTCATCTTGCCTTGCAAGGGGGCAGCCTGGCGGCCGCCCCAGCAGGGCTCTTGCCGTTATTGATAATAAATTTGGCCCGGTTTGAAAAGCATTAATCCTCCTGCATCCGGCACTCCTTGTCCCATTCAGGGCAGGCCTCTTTCATGGGTTTGCTGTACTTGAGCATGCAGGCGCTGCACTCAAGCTCGACATTCGGCACGTCCCCGAATCTCTTCCTGATCTCTTCCTTTGTCAAATGGCTCACCGAGCTGCATCCGCATTGGGGGCATGCGGCCTCTATCCGATAGCGCTTTTGTGATGACATGACCTTCCTCCTGTTTTTGGGTCCCATGATCCGCGATCCGATCCGGTCAATACCGTTTCCTTCCCGGCGGATTCAAAAGTATCGAATCGAATAACTCGTTGATCTTTTCAGCTGGCAAGACTCTCCTTTCCAGGGCGACCTGGCGGACGGTCTTGCCATCTCCGGCAGACTGTTCGGCCATATCCGCGGCTGTGTCGTAGCCGACATAGGGTACCAGCAAGGTTGCCAGGGCCGGGCTTTGTTCGAGGTGGCGGCGACAGATCTCCCGGTCGGCCTGCAGACCGTCGATACACTTGAAGGCAAAAATTTCAGCGGCCAAGCCCAGCAGCTCGATGGATTGGAGGACGACGTGGGCCATCAACGGCATGGCCGTGTTCAACTCCAAAATCCCCTCCTGGCCGCAAAAAGTAGCCGTGGTATCATTGCCGATTATCCGGTAGGCGGCCTGAATAACGATCTCGGGCACAACAGGGTTGACCTTGCCGGGCATCATGGAGGAACCCGGCTGGAGGGCCGGCAGCCTGATCTCAGCCAACCCGCCCCTGGGTCCTGAAGCCATCAAGCGTATGTCCCCGGCGATCTTGACCAGGCCGGTGGCTATGGTTTTGAGGCATCCGCTGGTTTCCACGAGGGCATCCCGGCTTGCCTGGGCCTCGAAATGATCCTGTGCTTCTACAAATTCTATTCCTGTCCTGGCAGACAATGCATCGATGGTACGGCGGGCAAAGTCAGGATGAGTCCCGGCCCCGGTACCCACGGCCGTCCCTCCCAGGGCAAGTTCGTGTAAACGGGGCATGATGGCCCGGAGCCTGAGGATTGCAAGTTCCATCTGGCGTGCATAGCCACCAAATTCCTGGCCCAGAAAAACCGGCAGGGCATCCTGGAGATGGGTACGGCCGAGTTTGGGCA
>JALVRI010000102.1 GCA_027031325.1 Desulfobacteraceae bacterium | reverse complement strand
GAATAAGGGTGAATGGGGTAGGTGGGGTTAGGGGTAAAGACAACGTCCCCCGGCCGGATGGTCACCAGGACCAGATGTGACATTCCTTCTTTGACCCCGATGGTCACGATGGCCTCGGTATCCGGATCGATGTCGACCTCGAACCGACGCTTGTACCAGTCGGCGATGGCCATCCGCAACTTGGTTATCCCCATGGATGCCGAATAGCGGTGATTTTGTGGTTTTTGGGCCGCTTCGGTGAGTTTGTCGACGATGTGCTGGGGCGTTCCGATGTCGGGATTGCCCATACCAAGGTCGATTATATCCTCGCCCGCCCTGCGGGCTTCCATCTTGATCTCGTTAACCGTGGCAAAGACGTAAGGGGGAAGGCGGTCCAAGCGTGCAAAACGGGTCATCTGAACACCTCGTCCAAAAAGGGTGAATGATTCTTATAAAGAAACCCAGATACTGTCTAACCGTATAAAAGGATTCGGAAAATGTCAAAAAACTTTTACTTTGACTTTTACCAGGCCGCAGTTTATGACTGGCTTTAAAACCGCAGCCGGGACAAGGAGTGTTGAATGGACAAACCGCTTACATACGCCGATGCCGGTGTTGATCTTGATAAAGCCGACAGCCTGGTGGAATCAATCAAGGATATTGCCAGGCAAACCCGGCGTTCCGGGGTTATGGGCGAAATCGGGGGTTTTGGAGGGCTTTTTTCGCTTAGTACGGAGAACATGAAGAATCCTGTTCTGGTCAGTTCGACCGACGGGGTGGGCACCAAGCTCAAGCTGGCGTTCATGACCAATCGCCACGATACGGTAGGAATAGACTTGGTGGCAATGTGCGTCAACGATATTGCCGTTCAGGGAGCAAAGCCCCTGTTCTTTCTGGATTACCTTGCCACGGGACGTTTGCACCGCCAAACAGTGACCGAGATCATCAAGGGTGTCGGCGAGGGCTGCCGGCAGGCCAAATGTGCTCTCATAGGCGGCGAAACGGCCGAGATGCCGGGTTTCTATCGTGACGGGGAATACGATTTGGCCGGGTTTGCCGTCGGGATCGTCGAAAACAGCAAGATTGTGGACGGGTCCGAGATACGGCCGAGTCACCGCATAATCGGTATTGCCTCCAATGGGTTGCATTCAAACGGTTATTCACTGGTGCGCAAAATATGTTTCGAGATCCTGAAGCTCAAGCCGGAAGATTACATAGAGGAACTCGGCCTGACCCTGGGCGAAGAACTCCTGCGGCCGACGCGAATTTATTCTGAAACCATCCAGCACCTGCTGCGGGACTTCCCCATCCGGGGTCTGGCCCACATAACCGGTGGTGGAATCCTGGAAAATACTTTGCGCATCATTCCCCAAGCATGCAGCATAGTAATCCAAAAAAACAGCTGGGAAATTCCGCCGGTATTCAATTTCCTCCAGGAGGCCGGCAAGGTGGAGCCGGATGAAATGCTCCGTGTTTTCAACAACGGTATCGGCCTGGTAGTCGTGGTGCCGGAGTCTTCGGCCCAGGAAGTCCTCGAACGCCTCGTGGCCATGGGTGACAAGGCCTGGGTAATCGGCGAGATTGTGGAACGCAGACAGGAAGCAGACTCGCGGGCAAGGTTGGTGTAAAAATGACGCTGACAAAAAAGAAAGGCCTTTTTGCAAAGTTGCTTGCCTGGCTGGCAAAAGGAGCGGCCTCGGCCCAGCGGGGATGCTGAGCACCGGCATCCAGGGGCGCTGGTCCAGTGCCGCCGCATTCGGCCGTAAGAAAAGACAAGAACTTTGCCAAAAAAGATTGAACCCGGATTATGCACTTCAAATGCCTACCAAGATAATGCCATTGAATTAGGGTGGCAAGTCCTGGCCGGGCAAGACACCCTGTTGTTTGTGGCGCTTGTTTCCGGCCCGGATGGCTGATATGCATCTCAAAAGAGCAGTTTAAAAAACAGAAGTAAATCAGAGGGTACTTGAAGCGGATTCCGGTCCGCAGCGTGCAAAATCAAGATTTACATTTGACCAGAGCCCGCCGGGCTCCCCAAAAGGCCGGCGGGCAAGGGGTGGCAATGTTGCCTCATGTTGGTTTTAGGAATCGAGTCCTCGTGTGATGAAACCGCGGCCGCGGTGGTGGCCGACGGCCGGAGGGTGATTTCTTCCATCGTTGCTTCCCAGATTGAAGTTCATCACCCGTACGG
>JALVRI010000101.1:5916-6778 GCA_027031325.1 Desulfobacteraceae bacterium | reverse complement strand
TGAAAGGGTCTTGATGGCCAGGCCGGTTGTACGATATGCAAAGGGATTCATGTTACTCATGGTTATTGACAGGTTGCCGGTTTGTCTTTATGTTACACTGCCAATGCTGAAAAGTAAACGGCCACGCCAGGTCATCCTTGCCCTGCCGGCAAGCCGGAGCACCCGGTGTCAGGTCGTTTATACAACTTGATATCCATCGCCCTGGCCGGGCCACGAGCCATCAAGCTCAAGGGAGGCTTTATGTATTCAAGAATCCTTATTTTACGTTTCCCTAGAACCGAAGTCCAGAAACCTATCGTCTGCAACTTGGCACGTCGATTCGACCTGACCTTCAACATCCTCAATGCTGGAATCCTGCCTCGCAAGGAAGGATTCATGGTGCTGGAACTTTCCGGGAGTCGTAAAAATTTCAAAGACGGTGTCAATTATCTCAAGAATCAAGGTGTCGATGTCCAAAATGCAGCCCAGCAAATCGAAAGGGACCCGGAACGTTGCACCCACTGCGGAGCATGTACGGCGGTGTGCCCGACCGGAGCGCTTTACATCCAGCGGCCGGAGATGGAAGTCATCTTCGACCAAGACAAATGCAGCATCTGTGAAATATGTGTCCCAGCCTGCCCCACCCGCGCCATGGCAGTGAAACCGACAGACCAGGCCTTTTTTTAATGCCAGGCAAAACCATCGTTGTTGCTCTCAGCGGGGGAATCGATTCGCTTACAGCGGCTCACATCCTGAAAAAGGAAGGCCACCGGGTAATAGGGGTCCATTTCACTACTGGATACGAGAAAATCCCTGACAAAACAGAGCCTTCAATATACATAAAGCACAAAATAGACCACCTCCAAGAGGCCCTTGGTATCAA
>JALVRI010000101.1:0-5906 GCA_027031325.1 Desulfobacteraceae bacterium | reverse complement strand
TGACCTGCAGCGACCTTTTCAAAACCTGGTTGTTCGCTACTTTGTGGATGGTTACCGAAGGGGAATTACACCCAATCCATGCCTTGTATGCAACCCATCCATCAAGTTTGGTCTTCTCCTGGAATGGGCTCAAAAACTCGGAGCCCAATACCTTGCCACGGGTCACTATGCCAGGCTCAGGGTGGATGCCGACAAAAGTGTTCATTTGCTCAAAGGCCACGATGACCAAAAAGATCAATCTTACTTTCTGGCCCGTATGAGCAGGCGGCAGCTGCGGTCCGTGATATTTCCATTAGGAGATTTTATCAAGGCGGATGTGATTGCAATGGCAAAGGCAAATGGACTTGAAGCCGTGGAAAAAGGTGAAAGCCAGGATGTATGTTTTATTCAGGGGACCAAGAATCGTTTCCTGAAAAACATGCTCGGCTTTGTCCATCGACCGGGACCTATTGTCGACTCCGAAGGCAAAACCCTCGGTCGCCACGATGGACTATACCGCTATACCATAGGACAGCGCAAGGGAATCAATATTCCCGCCGGCCATGCCTATTACGTAATCAAGATCGACGTTGCCACCAACCGCCTTGTGGTCGGGAAAAAGAAAGACACCTTTGCCGACAGGTGCACAGTCAGTGGAATAAACTGGATCAATTTGCCGCCCCAAAGCGTATTCCGGGCCTCGGTACGTATCCGCTATCGCCACCAGGCTGCACCGGCAACCGTTGAAGCACAAGGCAGCCACGCCCTGGTAAAGTTCGATGAACCGCAGTCGGCCATAACTCCCGGCCAAGGGGCCGTATTTTACCAGGCTGATGAAGTTCTCGGCGGAGGCTGGATTGAATAGAAGTTATTCCGTCATAACCCTTGGATGCAAGGTAAACCAATGCGAATCGGCAGCCATTGGACGTTTGCTGGAAGAATGGGGCTGGGAAAGGACGGACCCGGAAAAAGCGGCTGTCTGTATCATCAACACCTGTGCCGTCACCATGAAAGCTGCCATGCAGTCCCGCCAGGCCGCCCGCCGGATTGCAAGGGCCAATCCCAAGGCCCGCATCATTGTCACCGGGTGCTACGCCCAGATCGATCCGGCCGAACTTGCTTCCATAGACGGGATCTCCATGGTTGCCGACAACTCTTGCAAGCATTTGTTAGCATCCCTGGTAGCAGCCGAAGAAAACCACCTCCCCGCAAAACCTGCCAAGATGGTTCGTGGCGATATCTCGAAATGTCGAAAGTTTCAGTATTTACCGGCCTCTGTCAAGGGCACCCGGACGCGGGCTTTTCTGAAAATCCAGGACGGCTGCGACAGCTTTTGTACCTATTGTATTGTGCCGTACGCCAGGGGGCCAAGCCGCAGCATGCCGCCGGACAAAGTAATCCAGAACCTTTCCAGCCTGGCAAGGGAGGGCGTTAAGGAAGTCGTCTTGACCGGTGTCCACCTTGGTCAATACGGTCAAGACCTTTCCGGGGCCATTGACTTGGTTTCTATTCTGGACAGAGCCCGCACCAAGGCAGCCATTGAAAGGATACGCCTCAGCTCGATCGAACCGGCCGAGATTGGTGAAACCCTGCTCGAAAGAATCGTGAACCGCCAAACCGGCAGGGGACGAATATGCGATCACCTGCATATCCCGTTGCAAAGCGGGGACGACAAGATCCTGAAGCGGATGCATCGGCCGTATGACCGGAACTTGTTCAGCCAATTGGTCAAAACAATCCGACATCTACTTCCAAATGCGGCCATAGGTGTCGATGTACTGGTAGGCTTTCCGGGAGAAGACGAATCAGCATTTAATAATACCCTTGAGCTATTGGAAAATCTTCCGGTATCGTACCTGCATGTTTTCCCCTTCTCGCCCCGGCCGGGTACTCCGGCCTGGTATTTCAAGGACAAAGTCGACCCCAAGGTGATTAAGCAGCGCTGCCTTCAACTGCGTCGGCTTTCAGAGATAAAGCGCCGGAACTTCTACTCCAGCCTGATCGGGGAAAAACTGGAAGTACTGATTGAAACAACCTGCGACAAAAACAGTGGCTTTGCCAGGGGGCTGAGCAGCAACTACGTCCAGGTCTTTCTGGTTGACAGCCGTCCGGCTGCCAACACCTTGGTATCTGTTGAAATCACTTCCCTGAACGACGATCTGACCGTCATCGGGAAACTTGTTTGATACAAGACCGGGGGGTAATATTATATGTCTGCCCTCCGCCTGACATCTTCGGCAAACTCGCCAGCTGCGAAATCCGCCTTGAATGATTGTAATTACTGGAAAATCGCATCCAGCCGTTCAAGATCGTTTATCACCCTCCAGGTGCCTCCCCCTTTCTCGGTCTTGAGCCTCCATTTTTCAACTCTGCGAAGATAGTTTTTGGGATCGCGAATATCGTTGCGCAACTTGGTGACGTTCAGGGCGATGACATGAAAACCTGCAAGCTGAAAAGGAACATCCCGCACATAACCTTCAGCCAGCTCTTCCTGGAGATCAGAGAATATAAGGATGTATTTGCTGCCCGGCCCGACTTCGTTCAGATACTCGATGGCTTGCAACACTCCCCCGGATATGTCCGTGTACCGGCTTCGGTTGGCGGTCCCGATGAACTTGTTTATCTTCTGCATAAACACCCGTTTCTGGCTATTGGCCACCGACGGCCGGTCATCGAAGGTGACCTTGGCAACGATGTCCTTCTCGCTGAAACTGCCGGTATCGATTCGCCCCACGGCCAAAGTATCGCCCGGTTGGAGAGTCCCTAGCAAATAGTTGATCAATGCCTGGGCTTTTTTCAATTCAAGGCTGTAGGTTCCGGAGGTATCGAGGAGCAAATATACCCCCTTGGTATGACTTTTGCTGTCGCTGCAGGCAAAAAGGCACCAAAAGAGGATGAAAAGCAGAAGCCATCCAAACGGCTTTTTATTGTCACCAATCATTCGGTAACCTCCTTGCCGCTTTCGGAAGGGGCATAGCCCTGACCTTTTTCTATCTCGCCTGGTTGGCCTCCTTCCCTTTTTTTCTCATTGGATCGCTCTATTGCCCTTACAACGGCCCCCTCAAGCCACAAGGGTGGAAAGATCAAAAGATCGTACAGGTTTACAATAAAGCGCCCCAGGTAGAATCCCAAATTCCCCGCCAGGCGGAGGCAGAAGGCAAGGGTTCGCAACAACCAGGCCGCCACAACTCCCAGGACTGTGCGCGAAGCAGCGACAAACGATTCCAGGGGAATGGCCACAAAGGTCAGGATAAACGGCAGAATAAAGCCCATCACCATCTGCCCCACCGTGGGAATGATGCTGTTTGCCATTGAACCGGGTGAGACACCCGCCAGCGTCTGGCGAAGGGCCTCCATATCGGCCGCAATCCGGTCACGCATGAAAGCAAGGGCCGATTCAACCCCTGCCAGAATAGTCAGCAAGCCCAGGGCGATCCAGAAAAAGGTCTTGCGCATCCGATCGTCCATGCTGCCGATGATAGGAAACAGACGTGTAATCCTCAATGATTCCATGAGGAACAATCCCGTACAAATTTCAAGGCATATTATGACCAGTCCTGCCACGTCGGAGGTCTTGTAAGGACCGATGTAGCTGGCCCCTCCTACCATTTCCGACATGGGTAAGGCTATCAGGTTGAAATTTATCACAGCGCCTCCAACGGCGACAAGCAGCACCAGCCCGGAAATAAAAAATTGGGTCAAAGAAGAAGAAGACAGGGTCCTGTAGGCGGTATCGGTCTGTTTCCGGGTTTCTTGATATTCATCCATATATTGATCTATCCGCTTGGCGCGCAGGTTTAGACTCGAAATTGACTTTTCCAGTCTTTCGAGAGTCTTTTGCAGGCTACGCCATACCGGCAGCATACGGCTCAAAATGGCGTGGCGCTGGGAGACATCCTTACGATGTCGATCCAGCGCCGTTTTATGTTGTTCCGCCAAAGTCTGGTGGATTTCCTCCAGCATTGTGGCTACCATGTGATCACCGTTGGGCTTGATTTTGGCTATGGCCTCGATCACCTTTACCCAGTCTGGTAGCTTCTGGGGGATTTCACCGCTGCTGCGATAATCCTCCTCCAGGTTTATCAAGGTTTCTTGTATATTCCTCTGCAGTTTGGGATAATGTTCAAGATCCCTGTTGACCGCCTGGCTGATGCGATCGAATTCCCTTTCCAGATTTCGCTCGGTATGATCTAGCCCGGCTTTCAACAAAACTTCCCTGTTTCTGGTCTCAAGCCGTTTTTCGGCCAGCACGACCGAAGCTGCTGCAAGCCGCATGGCATTGTGGACAAGCCTTGCAAGAGCCTCGATACTCCTGTGAAAAGGCTTGCGCGCCAAATACATGGCCGCCAGCAGGAGCAGCCCCCAGATCACGATCGAAAGAAATGGTATCGGTGTAATCCGCAATAGAATTGATGCTGTATTCATATGAACCTCCCTGGGCCAGCAAGAGGCTGTCAAGCGAGGCTACCAGCGCAAAAAAAATGCCCTGGGCATGATTCACCCAAGGCGTCTTGAACTGTATTGCCCCCCGGCAGCCCGGCGATCATTGCCTTTGCTTTAGACCCGTGGCTTTGCGTCACTACTTTTCAGTAGTTTTGCCTTTATCGAGCTTTAGCTCCAATTACCTACTTTATTGTGATTCGGATTACATGTCAAGAAGTTGTTGCTCCTAAAAAGGCAAGTCTAGTGGTTTTAGATCAGGCTTACATTCAGGCATTACGACAGGAGGGTATATTTTATACCCGGGACTGTATCCTTCAATTCAATTTTTCATTTCCTTCAGTGTTGGTTGCAACAGGCTTCTCATCTTCAAGGCGGACATCGTAAAAGGCATAGGCCGTAACAAGCTGCCTCAAATCGGACAAGGCTTCCATGGCATCCCTGAGATGGGAATGGATTTCGTCCCTATCAATGGATCTTTCTCCGGAAGTCTTCAATTCTGATTCGATGCCACTTAAATAACGTTGGCTGCGGGCAGTCTGTTGCCAAATGTGAAGCATCAACTCCTGGAGATTTGCCGAAAGATCGTTGACTCCCGCTCCCAGCAAAGCCAATTCGTCGTCTGAATCGACATCAAGCGTAACTCCCAACTCACCCTGCGCCAATCCATCAATTGCCTTTCTAACGGTTTCGATGCTTTTGTTGACAATTTTGAGACCCGCATAATAAATACCGATTCCCAGGGCAGGAATCAGGATGGCAGCAGTGCCTGCCACCACCAAGGCCGGCTGAACTTGGGAAGTCAGCCTCCATGCAAGAATCACTCCCAGACCAAGTGCAACCCAAGTACCAGTAACGTAAACTACAACCGTCAACAGTATCTGCTTTTTATCACCGAACATACCCAACTTGGAACTCCTGTCCCAAGGCTCATCACCAAATCAATCCTTTCGGCATTTTCCTGCCCCTGGATAAGAATCGGTTAGCGTTCAGGAGCCGTTTCAGATAAATGTTTTCCGCCTCAGGGCGGAACGGATTCACCTTCCGGGCCTGGTAAAGACCCGGAAGGCTTGATTTCGACCGCTCACCCAGTTAAGCGGCTTTTGAATTCTCATCCACGGCCTTTATGGAGCCGGGCTTGATCTTGAACTGTCCGACCTGCCGTGTCAGATCCACCGACAATCGTTGCATCTCTTCGGTAATACCCACGACCTCGGCAGCCCCGACAGCCGTCTGCTTGGCACGTTCTGCGGTTTCGGCGGTGATCCGGCGCAATGTCTTTGAACGTCCGGCCTGAAGTTCGGTCATCTGTCGCATGGCTTCTGAACGTTCCACCACTGTCTGCATCTCCTGGCCGACAGCGCCTGCCCGCTCGGAAGCCTTGGCAACCAGAGACGAAATCATGTTCGACTTTTCCACCAAAGCCGTCAAGGCTTTCTGGGCGGCCTCACGGCGCTGACCCTGCTGGCCGGCCATTTGTCGAATCT
>JALVRI010000100.1 GCA_027031325.1 Desulfobacteraceae bacterium | reverse complement strand
AATCCGTGGCTTACGTGGATGGCGGCCACGACCATGGCGACGATATAGAAAACCACCAAAAGGGGCTTGGAAAACGCCGCCGCTACCAGATTGTAGATGGTGGTATCGGTTTTGTCGACGAAATGAAAGTTCATCAGGTGCAGGATTACGAAGATCAGCAGGAATATTCCGGTATAGGGCATTGTTGCCGAACCGATGGTTCTGCCGCCTGCGCTGCGATTGATTCTGTAGCGAACCGGCCTGGAGGCAAGATTCTGGTAAAAGAGGGTAAGGCCGGTGACCACATGCACCACGGCAAATACGAGCAGCACCACTTCGGCAACGGTGATAAGGGGGCCCAGGGCGTGAAGGTGCTCTGCGTAACTGTTGAATGCCTCCTTGCCGCCGTAGATCGTAAGATTTCCGGCCAGGTGGACGGACAGAAAGCCGCAGAAACTAAGTCCGGTGACGGCCATCATCAGCTTTTTACCGATGGAAGAACCCAGGGTCTTGGTCAACCAGTTCATATCGCCTCCATGTTTGGGCCTCAAGGTTTGATCCCGGCTGCGGTCCTGACCGCGGCCAAGACATGATCATAAAATAAAGATTTTAACCCTATTTGGTAACATTGTTACTGTCAATAAAAATTTTACGCCACCAGTGATCATGATCAGATTCCAGGATCATTTCGGCTAATTGCCTGGCGATATCGGTTTTCAGGCGTTTGAGCACACCGGGAATCCATTGGGCAGGAGGAGAGTAACCGATGTCCGAGAGGGTTTTGAGCTCGATGATCAAAGACAGTTGATCGGCATCGTTGGCCAGGCGGGCTTCGAGGGTGATGCCCTGGTTGAACTCTTCCATCCAGTCACGAAATTCAGCTCCCATGACCATACCGGCGAGCCCGTCTGCCAGAGCGCTTGCTTCGTCGGCGTGCACGTAGTGTTTTTGGACGTAGTTGAGATCGCCTATCCGGGCCTCGGCCAGGTCGTGGACCAGGCACATGCCCACCAGGCGCATGGAATCCGCCTCGGGCACAAGGCGTGACATCACCAGGCCGATAAAAGCTGTCGTGAAACTGTGATCGGCCACCGATTCTCTGCCGGCACCCAGGAACTGGAAACCGCTCCGGGGAACTTTTTTCAGGAAGTTGGCTTCGAAAAGCAAGTCAGCAAGCTTTTTCATCGGGTTTGTCCTTTCCTGCGGTTGGAGGTGAATGTTTCGTGGGGACAACTGGGTCCGCCAAACAATTGATACATATACCCGGGGGCAGATGGGACGCAATCGGTTTGCCTGGGTAAATTGCAGCTGCGGGCTGCCAACCGGCCGGTGCTGGTGTCGCGGCTTGCCCCGCCCGGCGGGGATCCGGGTCGGGTAACAATGTTTGCCCGGTGGAAGGCGGGTGGATTTGCCGCCAAATTGCTTGGAATCTTGACATTTTTATCCATATTGGCTACCTATTCTAAAATCAGTGGCCACCCGACGGCCCTATGCCGCTTCTGATATTGTTTCACCCGATAAGGGTTGACTCATTCAATGCCCTGCCGGGAAAGTGAGGTGCCAGCCAGATCGCCGTTGAAATCCAACAATTGCATTCAGGGAGCAATTTTCCGGTCATCTGTGGCCGGGGAGCGGGTTGGGCTGCGCCCGGGCGAACATGCCCGTGAACGCGCCTGTGAAGCCGTTTCCCGCCGGCAACGGCATTGATCCAGCGAGACTCGCTTTAAAAATTATAGAGAATTTTTCGATTGTATCGGTAGGATAACAGCCAGCCAGGAGACAGGAGCAATTAAGATGCCCAATCAATTCGACATAATCCAGATTGTCAGTGAAGCCGGGCTGATGGTGCAGTTCGTCTTGCTGCTGCTTTTGTTTTTTTCGGTAACCTCGTGGGCCATAATAATTGTCAAGTTCCGGTACCTTAAAAGAGCCTTTCGGGAATCTGAACGTTTTACCGAGTATTTCTGGAAAAGCCGCGATTTGGCCGGTGCTTATGCCAAAAGCAAAAAACTGAAGTCGAGTCCCATAGCCCGTATTTTCCGAATCGGTTACCTGGAATTGAAGAAGGTGGCCCAAAGCCGGCGGGGTGAGGGCGGCCTCCAATACGGTGGCCGTGAAGAGCAGGTCTTGTTGCCCTACGGGGCCGACACGATCGAGCGCGCCCTGCGGCGGGCAATCAACTCCGAAACGGCCA
>JALVRI010000099.1 GCA_027031325.1 Desulfobacteraceae bacterium | reverse complement strand
GGCAGGCGCGGCCGGTTTGCTGCTTTTCTTTGCCGCCGCAAGGGACTTGCCGAAAGTTCCGGTGCCCCTGCGACGGATAATCGAAACTCCACCCACCGAGATCCTGGCTTCCAACGGGCAGCGACTCTGGAGCAGCGGACCGGTGGCCTACGTAACCTTGGACCAGGTGGCGCCCGGGTTCATAGACGCCATTGTGGCAACCGAGGACCACCGTTTTTGGGAACACAAGGGAATCAACAAGCTGCGGATCCTCAAGGCCCTATGGCTGAACATGATCCGCTCCGGATCCCCCCAGGGGGCTTCGACCATAACCCAGCAGCTGGCCAAGAACCTCTTTTTCAATTTCGAAAAGACTTACTGGCGCAAGTTACGGGAATTGCTGGTAGCCCTCCAGATAGAGGCCCAGTTTCCCAAGCGCCAGATCCTGGAGGCCTACCTGAACCAGATTTCGTTCGGTCCCGGAGCCAGGGGCGTGGAACAGGCGGCGCGCAAGTTTTTCGGTAAAAGCGCTCTTGAGCTCGACCTTGCCGAGGCCGCCCTGTTGGCCGGATTGCCGAAGTCTCCTACTCGCTACAATCCTTTGCGGCATTTCCAGCAGGCCAAGAGGCGCCAGAAGGTGGTCCTCAAGCGCATGGTGGCCTCCGGGTTCCTGACCGCGCTCCAGGCTGAAGAAGCCTGGCAGAGGCCCCTGAAGCTGAACCGCTCAAGGGGTCCGGTAAAGACGGCCGGCTATTTCGTCGATTGGGTCTTGCGGATACTTGAAAAGCGTTACGGTGCCGACGTGGTCTACCATGGCGGATTGAAGGTCACCACCACCCTGGATCCCAGGATGCAAAGCCTTGCCCGGCAGGCGGTCAGCAAGGGCCTCCAACAGCTCGAGGAAAGTTTCCGGCCGCCCGGCGACAATTCCGACCAGCTTCAGGCAGCCCTGGTGGCTGTCCAGGTTGGTTCGGGAGCGGTCAAGGCCATGGTGGGGGGGCGGGATTACCGGAGGTCGGCCTTCAACCGGGCCCTGGACGCAAGGCGCCAGCCCGGCTCGGGTTTTAAGCCCTTTCTGTACTATGCGGCCTTCGAACGCCTCGCCCTGACCCCGGCCAGCGTAATGGAGGACCGGCCGGTGAGGATAGCCGTAGCCGGCCAGCCGGACTGGGTTCCAGGTAATTTCGAAGGCCGCCACCAGGGAGCAATGGTCCTGAAAGAAGCATTTGTCAATTCGGTCAATACGATTGCAGCCCAACTGGTCCAGAAGGTCGGCCCCCAGGCGGTGATCGAGGTGGCCCACCGGTGCGGGATCGCAAGCCGCCTGGAACCGGTTTACTCGGTGGCCTTGGGAACTTCGGAGGTCAAGGTACTGGAGATGGCAGGGGCTTTTGCCACTTTTGCCGGCGGTGGAATAAGGCGCAGGCCGTTTTGTATCTGGAAGGTGGAGGACCCCTTCGGACGGGTTTTGGAAGAGGCCCTGGTGCAGCAGGAAAAGGTGCTCGACCCCACCATAGCCTACCAGGTTGTGGACATGATGCAGTCGGTGGTGGACCGTGGTACCGGCAAGATAGTCCGCAAGATGGGCTTTGAGCGCCCGGCAGCCGGCAAAACGGGGACCACCAACATGTTCAGGGACGCTTGGTTTGTCGGTTTTACTCCTGATTTGAGTACCGCCGTCTGGGTAGGATGCGATCACGGGACACCCTTGAAAGATGAAAACGGAATGGGTATGACCGGAGGACGGGCCGCGGCGCCCATTTGGGCGCGTTTCATGCTTCCGGCTACCGAAGACCGCCCCCCAAGGCCGTTTACGATTCCAGAGCAGATCATTTTTTTGAACTGTGATCCGGTTTCAGGTAAGCCCGGCGGCCCCGGGGAGGGCATCAGAGTGGCATTGGACAAACGCCGGCCGGGCCCTGGAATGAACAGGCCCGATTTCGAGGAAATTCCCAACAATGCTCCGTGAGAACTTGGGTAACCTGGCACTCAGGACGGTATTGGCGGTGACAGCCGCCGCTGTTTTAGCCCTGAGCGGGTTTCCGTTGCTTGCCGGTCTGACCGGTGGTTCAAGGGCGATATTGCTGGCCGGGATACTGGTCGGCGGATGTTTTTACCTGTCAGGGCGACTTTTGGACAAAGTCGCCCGGGCCTGGATAGAAGGCCGGGTGAGGGAAGCCATGGCATGGGACCAGGCCGGCATGGAGGAAGAGGCCAGGCTGGCTTTTGACAAGGCGATGGCGGTCCTGGATGGCTGGATACCTTCGCCAGGGGCCAGAAAAAGCCTTGGTTTGTGGCTGGGAGGGCGGATGGTTCGTTTTGTCATGGCTTGTCAAGACCCTGCCGCCGAGGATGTCAAGCGGGCCTCAGCTTACCTGTGGTCCTGCCCCGGGGACCTGGACACGGTCCAGGCCTGGCTGAACTGGAAGGCTGCAAACCGAAGCCGCCATGATGACGACCAGGAGCTTTTGGAGCTCATCGCCTCCCGTTACCCTGACAATCTCAATGTCCAGAAGGCTTTGGCACGGGCCTTCATCAAGGCCGGCCGGAGCGACTCCGTTGCAGTTGCAACCTGCCAGATCTTGCTCCAGCAGGAAGACCACCAGGCCCGCCGGCTGGCAACCGCGCTGGCAAGTATAATCGAGCACAACAGACGCAACGCTCAACCCCTGGGGGACAACCTTCCGGATCGCCCTGTTCTTGCGGCCGGAGCCGGGACCGCAAAAGACACTCCCAAAAGGAGCCGGTCCTTTCCCGTCGGTTTGACGGCGGCGACAGCGGCGGCCGTGTCAGGTTGCCTCGGATTGGCTTTGTTTTTTCACGGGGTCCAAAATTCAAGGCCGGGAGAAAAGACCGTCACCCGGGCCGTTGAAGTGGAGCGCAAAGAACGTTTTACAATCCAGGTGGCTGCCTATTTGAAGGAAACAGATGCCGCCGGCTGGGTGAAACAACTCCGGCTCAAAGGATACGATTCGTTCTATACCCCCGCCGGCAAGGCGCCAAAACGATGGTACCAGGTCAAGATCGGCCGTTTTGCCACCAAAGCGGAGGCTCAGGCATTTGGCAGTGGATTGAAAAAGGAAGGAATTATTGACGATTTTTACGTGGCAAACTATAAATATTAACTTTCAAGCGACAGTATTGCAAAGGATGACGTGCGCCATGATGACCCGTATTATCGACTATTGCCTGGCCTTGGACGTAAAAGCTACCGGGATCTACAATACGCTCGCCGAAAAGGGGGGAGACAAGAAGTTACGAGCCTTTTGGCTTCAAATTGCTGAAAACAACGAGCGGCATCTGGTCTATTGGAACCAGTTGCACGCCTGGGCCGAGACCGGGTACCTTGATAATATTTTCGACGATCCTGGCAAGGTCCTGAAGGACCTGGAAACCCTGAAAGAGCGAATCGATTTACTGTCTGAACAGGCCGGGCGGATCGCCGATCTGGAAAAGGCTTTCGCTCTTGCCTTCAAGCTTGAGTTTTACCTGCTCCACCCTGTCTTTGAACAACTACTGCAGTACCAGCAAAACCTGTCAGAGGGAATCGGCGAGCAAATAGGCTATGACCGCCATATAAATTTGCTTTTCGAAGGGCTTTACGAACACGACTTGGTTACCATGGAACTGGAACTTCTGGGAGAAACTCTTCATCGGCTCTGGCAGGAGAACCGCAAGATGGCCATCTTGAGCAATACCGACGAGTTGACCGGCGTCCTCAACAGGCGGGGATTGTTCAACGCCATGCGCCACCTGGGGCATCTGGCCCAGCGCAACGATAATATCGCCGGCGTGCTGATGATAGATATTGATCATTTCAAACAGATCAACGATACTTATGGCCATCAGTGCGGCGACCGTGTGCTTAAATACGTCGCTGCCACTATCCGTGCCAATATCAGAGCTTCGGATGTGGTCGGACGATACGGCGGGGAAGAGTTTCTTGTTTTTCTTTCCATGGTTGCACCTGACGCCCTCCGGGATGTGGCCGAGAAGATAAGGCTTTCGGTTGCCAGTGGCGGTGTCGTCGATCAACCGGTGACAATCAGCATCGGCGGTGCCGCCGACAGGATCGGAAAGGATGTGGATCAAAGCCTGCAGGGCATGATCAAGATGGCCGACAAAAACCTGTACCAGGCCAAAACCGACGGGCGCAATCGGGTCATTATCTGATCAATCCTGATGGAGGGGCCGACGGGCAAACCGCGGTTTGGAAGGCCGACTGCCAAAGGAGATAAAATGGATAAAAAAGACATTCTTGAAATCGCCGAAGGACTGAGGCTGATCGAAGAAGGGGTAGAGAAGATTCAGGCGGTTATGCGGTCCAAGAAGATAAAGTCCATTAAGGAGATTGCCGCCGAGTTGATACCGTTTTTCAAAGAGGATGACGATTCAGTGACCGAGACGGTTATTCAGCACCTTGACAAGCGCCATTAACCGGCCGTTGAAATCCTGGTGGGAACTGATCCAGGGTCCAGATCAATATGTCCCGGAAAACCCGGAAAACTGGTCGTGGGCGGGGTCGATTAGATTGCCGTCAATATCACGCCCTGAAAATTTGAACTCAATATGGGAAGGGTCGATGGTGCCGTCGGCGGTGGCGTTTTGGAAGATTGTGAAACTCAAGGTGGCGGTCCTTTTGAGCGGATCATAGAAAACGTCCGTCGGATGGGGGGAAATGTTCACCTCGGTTGAAGGGATCCCCAACCCGTAGTTGTAATCTTTGCCCATTCCGTTGCCCGTGGCCCTGGAGATTGACCAGTTATAGGGATTTTCAATCGACTCCCGATCCATTTCCTTGTCGAACTGGAAAATCATGGTGAAAGTCTGAGAGGTGCCCGCATTGGCCAGGTATTCGTCCAGGGCTGAAACGGCGGTTTTGGGAAGCAGGTAATATTTGAAACTGCTGGTGGCCCAGGCAAACAGCATCTTGGGTGCCGAGGCCCGGTTCATGTATCCGGAAAGCAGGGCCGCCAGGGAGGGCTCCCTGCGATCCAGATCCTGTTTGATTTGGCGAGCCTTGTCCATCTGGCCGGCATCGGCGTACGCATAGCCCATTTCCAGGTAGGCATCGTAGAAATCGCGCTTCTTGGTTATGGCTCGCTCGAATTGGGAGACGGCATCCTGGTATTTACCTTGGGCGCTGAAGGTTTGCCCCAGCCCGAAGTAGCCGTTGGGGCTGTCCGGTTCGAGTTTGCTGACCTTGTTGAACTCGGTTTCGGCCAAGTCGTACTTTTTTTGGCTCAAATAGGCCTGGCCCAGGGCGAAATGATGGTTCGGGTCATTTGGCATCAGCCTGACCGCATTGCGATAGGCTTCTTCGGCCTCCTGGTATTGTTCCCGGCCGAAATAGAGGTTGCCAAGATCGATGTAGAACTGATCGTTGTCCGGATGGAGTTTGATGGCCTCTTGGTAGGTGTCGATGGCCTTGTCGACCTGGTCCAGCTTCTGGTAGGCCATGGCCAGGTACTTGGATGCCTTGGTAGAGAACCCAGAATAGGGCGCCAGACCGACGGCCCGTTTGAATTCCCTGGCGGCCTGCTTGTAGTCTTTGTTCATGTAGAAATTTATCCCGCTCGAAAGGGCCTGATTGGAAAGGGCTTCCAGGTTTGCGGACTGGCTGTTCAAGGCTGTAAAAAGGGAATCGGCCGCGTATGCGTATGAACCGTCTAGCAAATCCAAGATGGCATCCTCCGCTTCTGATTGCTGTCAACCGATGATATCGACCGGCCTTTGAAAAACTTTAGGCCGTATGCAAGACCAAAGACGGATTGTTCAGCCGGAAAATACCCGGCGAAGGTGAGCTGCTGCCAAGGGGTGCTCATCAGGGGCCTGAATGAGGCCCGGGGTTTCGAAATTGATGGCCGCTTATATATGGCAAGGCGGCAGATACCCCGACCCGGTCAAGTTGTACCGGGGGGTGCCTTATCAACCGTCAACCTGCAAATTTTCAAGGGAGGTGGCTATGTCCGAGGAACTCAAGGTCGGGTGCGCCCGGCCCACCGGAGGTCCGGTAGGTCAGGCGCAGCAGGATGAGCAAGAAAAAAAACCGCTTGCCAAAAAGGAGGAAAGCACAATGGTGATGGTGGGAAGAAAAGCTCCGGATTTCACGGCTCCCGGGTATCATGGGGGCAGATTCGTTGAGATAAAACTTTCGGAATACCTGGGCAAATGGACCCTGCTTTGTTTCTACCCGGGTGACTTTACCTTTGTTTGAGCGACCGAGCTTTCGGCAGTTGCCGAAAAATACTCCGAGTTCCAGAAGCTGGGGGTGGATATTCTCTCAATCAGTATCGATAGCATGTTCGTCCACAAGATGTGGAACGACAACGAGCTTTCCAAGATGGTCCCCGGCGGCATTCCCTTTCCCATGCTTTCTGATGCCGGCGGCCGTGTCGGCAAGGTATATGGCGTCTATGACGAGGATGCCGGGGTCGAGACCCGGGGGCGTTTTATCATCGATCCGGATGGAGTGATTCAGGGCTACGAGGTCCTGACTCCGCCGGTGGGGCGTAACGTTAACGAGACCCTTCGCCAGATCCAGGCTTTCCAGCTTGTAAGGGAAACCAAGGGCGGTGAGGCCACACCTTCGGGCTGGCGGCCGGGCAAGATGACTCTAAAGCCCGGGGCCGACCTGGTGGGCAAAGTGTGGCAGCAGTGGAAGACCGAGATGGCTTTCGATTAAAAGCTTCAGGCGGCCGACGATTAGCAGGCTGTTGAAGGGGAGCAGGCCTTTTCCGTCCTGCTCCCCTTTTTCATTCCGGATTATGCACTTCAAATGCCTACAAAGTAATTTCATTGAATTATTGCATCCTTGGCATGTATCTGTT